>JBQCJS010000001.1:0-2205 GCA_051952485.1 Thermomicrobiales bacterium
CAGGATCACCAAGGTCGATCCGAGCGGCAACCCGATCCAGGGCGCCTGCTTCGCGGTGGCGAACACCAACCAGAAGGCCCAGTGCTCCGACGTGAACGGGTCGATCATCTTCACGCTCGCGCCGGGCACCTACACCGTCACGGAGACGGTGACGCCGACCGGCTTCCAGAAGACGACCGATCGCACCGGCATCGTCGTCCGGCCGGGCCAGACGACGACCCTGACGATCGTCAACCAGCTCGCCCCGGCGCCGAACACGGGATCGCTCCAGATCGTGAAGTTCACCTGCCCGGTCGGCAACGGCACGGAGCGGACGGTCTTCCTCGGGGCGAGCGCCGGCAACGCGGAGCTGGCCAAGACGGCCGGCTGCGCGCCGACGGTGGCGCAGTTCAACCTCGTCGCCTCCAGCGGCTCGGGTGGCCCGGGCAGCATCAAGACGGACGCGAACGGCCGTTACCAGGTCACGCTGACGGAGGGCCTCTACACCCTCACCGAGACCGCGCCGGACCTGCCGGGCGACCAGAAGGTCCAGCTCCGGATCGTGAAGGGGCAGCTGACGACGGTCGTGGTTATCAACTACATCGCGCCGCCGAAGCCAGCCCCGGCCACGATCAACGTCACGAAGTACACCTGCCCGAGCAGCTTCGACGGCACGATCTACGACGATTTCGCCCAGAACTGCACGGCATCCACGATGCTGACGAACGGCGTCACGGTCCGCGTCGCGGGCCCGGTGAACCAGAAGCATGTCACCGGTGACAGCGGCAAGGCGGGGCAGTCGACGTTCTCGAACCTGACGGCGGGCACCTACACGATCTCGGAGGATCGCCCGACGACGATTCCGGTCGGCTATCTCTTCTGCGGCACGAATGCGCAGTGGCCGGCGGACATGAAGGCGGTCAACAGCTCGCTGCAACTGACCGTCCAGAGCGGGCAGACGATCACATGCCAGTTCTTCAACATCCCGGAGGTGCCGGCCCAGGGCACGGGCACGATCCTCGTCCACAAGTACATCTGCGACGTGAAGACGCCGCCGAAGGGCTACAACTTCGAGCAGGCCTGCCGCCTCAGCGACCAGCAGGCGAAGTTCCAGATCAGTCCCTACAACACCGAGACCAAGCAGTTCGAGGCCGGCCCCACGGCCCGCGCGAACCCGGATGGCATCCTGCGCTTCCTGAACCTGAAGCCGGGGACCTACAAGCTGGTCGAGGTCGACGGGACATGGTGTCACGCGAAGTCGAACGCGGTGGACAGCGCCGGGAACCTGGTGGTGAAGCCGAACGAGTTCGCGGAGGTCTGGATCTACAACTGCGTGGAGCCGAACACGCCGCCGAACACGGGCGCCGGGCCGAACGCGACGTCGGACAGCGTGACGAACAGCGACGGGGTGATCTCCCCGGTGCCGGCCTCGCCCGATGGCGGGGACGCGACCCCGGCGGGGTCCAGCGACGGACCGGAGTTCGTGCCGGACGTGGCGCTGCCGGTGGTGATGCTGGCGGCCTGGGCGCACCGTCGCCTGGCGGATCGCGGACGTGCGGGTCGGGACGCGGCCATTCGCGCCGCGCTCGAACGGGACGTCTCGCGGGAGGAGCGTCCCGCCGCCTGAGCGGGAAACCGAACCGGTTCACACACGAAGGGAGCGGCTCCAGCGGGCCGCTCCTTCGGCGTTCTCCAGGGGGAGACACGGTCAGCGCGTCCTGGCCAGCTCCTCTCGCATCGCGGCGAGGGCGATCCGCGCCATGGGGAGCCAGGCGTCCACATGGGCCTCCGGGAAGCCGACCCACCCGCCGAACTGACGGGTCTTCGCGCCGGGCGTGAAGGACGATGCACCCGGTCGTTGCATCGCGGCAGCGTAGGCATCCGGATCGCTCCGGAGCTTGACGCCGAAGACGCCAACCGAGAGGCAGGCGAAGATCTTGCCGTCGATGGTGAGCGCCGGACGCCCGAACATGCGCAACACGGCGACCCCCTCGGCCTGGAGACTGGTGGCGATGCGGGCGAAGGCATCTTCGCCGGGATGGGAGCCTGGCATGGGGGACCTCCTGATGCAGGGATCGCGCGGGGACGGGCGATCTGGCGACATGCTGCCACGACGGGGAGCGGGTGCGCTTCTTCGCAGTTGCGCCGCCAGCGGTCAGGCGTCCTGGTCGGGATCGAGCCAGCCCAGCAGGCGGCGGCACCGCTCGGGGTCGATGGTGAGGCCGA
>JBQCJS010000002.1:0-9212 GCA_051952485.1 Thermomicrobiales bacterium
GTCCGGAAGGCGAGGGTGTCCGAGACGGTGATGAACGAGTCCGGATCGGCCTGCTTGCGGAAGTGGGTCTCCGGCAGGAAATGATCGGTCAGGGCGACGAAGTCATAGCCGCGCTCGCGGTAGGCGGTCGCGATCGCCTCGGGCGAGAGGCCCCCATCGGAGCGGGTGGAATGCGTGTGGAGGTTTCCCTTCCAGAACCGGCCGGGGTTCTGCCAGGCGGCCAGGGGATGGGCCCGGCGCGGGGAGGGGAGGGGATCGTTCACATGAGCGGCGGTCATCGGCGACATGGCTCCGGATGCATGCAGGCGACAGGTCGGTCTGTGCGGCAGGCTACGGGGTTGCCACTCGTGATGCAAGGGGATGGGTCGCCGCGCGACGGGACGCCCTCATCCCCCGATTCGGCCTGGGCTCAGGCGATCGAGTCATCCGCCTGCGTGACCCATTGCACTACCTCCTCGAGGATCGGGGCGAACCCGGCATAACTGGAGATGAACTGGGCCCGCCACGGGGCAACCTGTCCCGCGATGACGGCAGGATGGCGCTCCCAGACGGGGATCTCCGCCGCCAGCTGTTCCGGCTGCCACCAGTTCGGGGCGCGATCGTCCACGAAGATGAGGTCCGCCGGATAGTTCAGGAACTGCTCCCACGACACCTCGCCGTTTGCTTCCTCGGGATAGATGTCCATGCCGAGGGAGCGGAAGTAGCGCGTGTCGGCCCCGCCGGCACTCTCCACCCAGAACCCGGTATCGGAGCCGGAGAGGAAGAGCGTCCTCAGGTCCGGTTTGCTGGCGAGCGCCGCCGCAAGGGCGTCGGACGCTGCCCGGAAGGCCTCCCGGGATTCGGTCAGCGAGGGAGCATCGGTATTCGCGCCCAACGCCGTCGCCAGGTTCTCGATCGTCTCGATGTTGCGCACCACGGTCACATCGTCACCGTAGGCCAGATAGACGACCGGCACGATCTCCCCGATCTGCGCGAGGACATCATCGGAGAACGGCCACATGCCGCCGGTCTTGACGCCGTAGTTCTGGCCGATGAAGAGGTCCGGTCGCAGGGCGACCAGTTGCTCGAGATCGAGCTCGTCGTAGTCTCCGAGGTGGGTGAGGCGATCCAGCGGGAGATCGCCCGCGATCGGAAGGCGGTTCCCCTCGGCATCGGTCGCCGGGTTGTAGTACCCGACCACCTCGAATCCGACGTCGAACAGGGCGGCCGCGATGCCGACATGCGCCACGACCTTCGTCGGCGTGGTGTCGGCGGTGATGACATTGCCAAGGTCGTCCGTGAAGGCCCAGGTTCCGTCCGCCTGCATCCCGCCCGTCGGCAGGTCCGGGGAGAGGGGAGAAACGGGCGTGGCGGCCGGGCTTGCCTGGGCCGCGACCCGGAGGCCGTTCGTGGCGGAGAGCAGGGCGCCACCAGCCACCATCGCCAGCGCACCGCCGACGACTGTCCGTCGTGAGGTCACGATTCCATCCAGCATGGAGCGGATATCCCCTGGTCGTATCGAGGCCAACGCTGGCCCCCTTGCGCCACGATACACGATATCCGACCAATTTCGTATGGTTTTGGCAGTCAGGATGGTCGCGACACGAAGAGGTCCATCCCCAGTTCCCTCGACAGGAAGCGCGTCGCCAGCTGGCCGCGCACACTGTTCCCGGCCGCCTCCAGCGGCGGCGAGAACGTCGCCAGCGCCCCCTTCCCCGGCGAGACCGTCACGATGCCGCCGCCAATCCCGCTCTTGCCCGGCAATCCCACCTCGTACAACCAGTCGCCGGAGGTCTCGTACATCCCCGCCGTCGCCATCACGGCGAGCACGTAATGGCAGACGTCCGGCGCCACGATCCGCTCCCTGGTGACCGGGTTGACACCCCCATCGGCGAGCGTCGCGCCCATCACCGCGAGGTCCCGGGCCGTCACGTCGAGCGAGCATTGCCGCGTGTAGAGGTCCAGCGCCTCGGCGGGATCGCTGTAGATCGCATCGAGACTGCGGAGCAAGGCGACGAGGCTGCGATTCCGGAAGTTCGTCTCCGAGGCCGAGGCGTAGATCTCCTCGTTCACCGTCAGCGTGCGCCCGGCGAACCGGGAAAGGCCCTCGTGAATCGCCGCCCACCGCTCGTCCGCGGAAGCGCCGGGGATGAGGCTCGTGGTGGCAATCGCGCCGGCGTTCACCATCGGGTTGGTACGCCCGTCCGGGCTGCGCTCCACCGCCGCCACCGAATTGAAGGACAGGCCCGTCGCATTCACCCCGATCTTCGCCCGAAGCGCCTCGGGACCGATGGCCTCGCAGGCGAGGGCCAGCACGAACGGCTTGGACACGCTCATGATCGAGAAGGGAACCTCGGCGTCCCCGACCGCGTACGACAACCCGCTCGTCCCGACGAGGCAGAGGCCGAAGAGATCGGGCGAGACCCGCTCCAGCGCGGGATAGACGCGGGAGACGGCACCGTCGGTGTCGGGCGCGAAACTCGCCCAGGCAGCTTCGACCAGGGATCGGATGCGATCGGGCGGGGGCAGGGTTCCGGTCGAGACGAATCCGGACGCGTCGACCGGACGGGGTGGCTGGTCCATCGGTGGCCTCCAGGCCGTGAGCCGCGGTGATGGAAAGGACGACGGCGGTCCAGACGCCGGAACGGGCGGCCAGCGAGGGCAGAAGGCCAGCCTGCATGCGGGAATCGTGCCGGACGCATGGCGACCTCGTCAATCTCGCGGCGGCCCGGGCAGTCGGGGTAGGATGGAACGACGACGCTCATGCCGGGCGCCCCCCCATCGCCCGGCCTCGCCCTCACCGGAGGTTCTCTTGACCGTTCCCGATGCCCCCCTGCTCGCCCTCACCCGCGCCCTCCGCGCCGGCCAGCTCGACCGCCGGACCTTCCTCACCCGCGCCACCGCGCTCGGGATGTCGCCCGCCCTCGCCCTGATGATCCTCCACCAGCCCGCCATCGCCCAGACACCGGTGGCCGCGCCAGACGCTGCGACACCCCGCCCCGGCGCCACCCCGGAGATCGTGCTCGATCCCGGCGTCCGCGCGGGCCAGCAACGCGGCGAGGGCGGGGACCTGCGCATCCTGCAGTGGCAGGCGCCAACCACCCTCAGTTCCCACGCCGCCACCGGCAAGAAGGACAAGATGGCCGCTGCCCTCGTCAGCGAGCCGCTGATGTCCTACGCCCCGGACGGGAGCCTGCTGCCGCGCCTCGTCACCCAGGTGCCCTCCGTGGCGAATGGCCTGCTCTCCGCCGATCTCACGCAGGTCACCTACACGCTGCGCCCCGACAT
Organism: Thermomicrobiales bacterium; assembly: GCA_051952485.1. Lineage (GTDB taxonomy): Bacteria > Chloroflexota > Chloroflexia > Thermomicrobiales > UBA6265 > JASGDN01. Next base: position 3,268 of record JBQCJS010000002.1, read on the forward strand.
CACCTGGAGCGACGGCGAGCCGCTGACAGCCGAGGACATCGCCTTCACCTGGCGCTGGCTGGTCGATCCCGCCAACCCGACGGCCGCGGTGCAGCAATACGCGATGATCGACCGGATCGAGGTGGTGGACGAGCTGACCGCGCGCCTCACCTATGGCGAGCCGCAACCGGGCTGGTACATCCCCTTCAGTGGCACGAACTGGGGAATGGTCTATCCCCGGCACATCCTGGAGGGCGGCGGGCAAGCCGCGAACGACGCATTCTCCCTCACCCCGATCGGCACCGGCCCCTTCGTCGTGGAATCGTTCACCCCCGGCGACCAGGCGATCTACGCGGCGAATCCCCACTACCGGGAGCCCGGGAAACCCTTCTTCAACCGGGTGATCCTCAAGGGCGGCGGCGATGCGCCCTCGGCCGCCCGCGCCGTGATGCAGACGGGCGAGTACGCCTTCGCGCCAGCTTTGCAACTGGAGCCGGAGATCCTGGCCGACCTGGCAAGCAGCGGCTCGCGCGGCGAGATCGTGGTGCGGCCGGGCTCCAGCCTCGAACGCCTGCTCGTCAACTTCTGCGATCCCCACACCGAGGTCGACGGCGAGCGCGCGAAGCTGGGGACGCCCCACCCCTTCTTCACCGATCGCCGGGTACGGCAGGCCTTCTCGCTGGCGATCGACAAGGCGACGATGGTGGAGCGGCTCTACCTCCCGGGCGAGCAGGCGGCGTCCGACTTCCTGGTGGGCGTGCCGGAGTTCGCCTCCACGGCGAACCAGTGGCGCTACGACCCGGACGAGGCGAACCGGCTCCTCGACGAGGCCGGCTGGACACGCGGGGAGGATGGCTTCCGCGCGAAGGACGGCGAAAAGCTGGCGGTGACCTACGCGGCCGCGGTGAACAGCGTCCGCCAGAAGACGCAGCAGCTCATCAAGGCGAACTGGGAGGCGGTGGGCATCCGGACCGAGCTGCTGGAAATCGATCCCGGCATCTTCTACGACGGATCGCCGGGCAACGATCAGGGCATGACGCACTTCTACACGGACGTGCAGATGTGGGCGGATGGCCCGGACACGCCGTATCCGCTCAGCTTCTTCTATCCGTGGTACGCCGGTCCCGACAACGTGAACGTGGCGCAGAAGGCGAACAACTGGACGGGCGTCAACCAGATGCGCTACGTGAACCCCGACTTCGACGCCCTCTACGACGAGGCCTCGACGCAGACCGATCCCGACCGCCTGGTGGAACTCTTCGTGGGGATGAACGACCTGGCCGTGCAGGATGTGGCGGGCGTGCCACTGGTGCAGCGATCCTCGGCGGTCTACGCGATCGCCCATGAATTGAACGGCGAGGCGGTGCTGCCCAGCGCCTTCGAGATGCCGTACTGGAACATCGCCAACTGGACGACGACCGAGCCGTGAGTCTCGTCTTGCTTGGCATGTGCAGAAGGCAGCAAACCACAAGGGTTTGCCCTACGAACGACCGATTTCCGCATGCCGTCCTGGACCACGGCGCTGCCGCCGATGTTCTCGATCCCACCGTGAGCGCATTGATGGAGGAAGGAAACGCGGATGACCTGGCATATCCGGACACTCGATGCAACGACGTGGGATGTCTTCGCCGAACTGGTGGAGCGGAACAACGGCATCTTCGGCGGCTGCTGGTGCATCGGCTACCACCCCGAATGCGGGCAGCGGGGCATCGATCATCGCGCCGTGAAGCGCGAGCGCGTGCTCACCGATCGCGCCCATGCCGCCCTGGTCCTGGACGAGGCGGGGCTCGCCCAAGGGTGGTGCCAATGGGGATCGCCGGAAGAACTCTCCGGCATCAAGCACCGGCGGGCCTATGAGAAGGACCCGCCCCCGCTGCCGGACTGGCGGATCACCTGCATCTACGTCGACCCCCGGCATCGTGGGCAGGGTATCGCCCGCCTGGCGCTGGAAGCGGCGCTGGACCAGATCGCGGCGGCGGGCGGCGGCCTGGTGGAGGCCATCTCCGAAGTCACCACGGGCCGGGTGGCGCACGGGCGATTCCTGTTCAGCGGCACGGTCGAACTGTTCGAGGACCACGGCTTCGAGCGGGGACGCCAGCTCGGCAAGCACGCCTGGCTCGTCAGCCGGACCATCGCTCCCGCGTGATCCGGCGCGGGAACCCGCTGGCATCGGTCGGCGTCCCCCTTGCAGACGCACGGAAAGGCGTCGTGCAATGCGCATTGCCGTCGCCCAGGGACCCCATCGACAGGAGGAATTGTCGTGCCACCGCGCATCCCACGCATCCGCTTCATGGGCGCTCGCGCCCACGTCGCGTTCGCCACGCTCGCCGCGCTGCTCGCTGGGATGACATTCGCCTCTCCGGCGACCCACGCGGCGCAGCTGTCCCCGGAGGAGCTGATCGCGTCGCTCGATGGGCTGGAGAGCGCCTACGCCCGCCGCTACGTCTCCGGGGACGATCTCGCTGGCAACCACCACCACCACGCCAACGCCACGCCGCCGGCCACGCCCGAGGCGCGCGACCCCAGCCTGACGGCCCTCACCATCACCATGCTCCAGTTCGCGAGTGAGGACGATGCGGCGAACGCCTGGACGCTCACCTCCGGGTCGCTCGTGGCCGGCGCGGTCATCCAGGAGAACCCGGCCGACCTGACCGGAACGGCCCTCCCGGACCTCGGCGACGCCGGCATGGTGTATCTCCTGTCGGACGCGACCGATGGGAAGGCCGACGCGGAGGGCATCCTCTTCGTGCGGGACGGCTCGACGGGCATCATCGTGGAGGGCAGCGGGGAAACCTCCAACGCCGCGCTCGGCGAGCGCCTGGAGGCCATCGCCCGCTTCGTGCTCGCCCATGAGGCGTCCACGCCGACGGTGACGGTGGTCGCGGAGGGAGTGGCGACGGGCGGCGCGTTCGACCGGATGCCGGGGCGCGACGACGGGGCGGTCCTGCGCGGCCTGATCCCGATGTGGGACTACGACCTGACGGTCAGCAACTCGCCCATCACCGCTCCGGACGACACGCCCATCCCGGCCTGTGGATGCACGCCGGACGACAACGGCTGAGCAGCACACTCCACATCACCGCGCCAGCGCCCCCGGAACAGCTTCGTTCCGGGGGCGCTGGCATCTGCAATGGCGGCCGGAAAGAGCGTTGCCCCAGGGGGGTTGACAAGACGCCCGTTTTAGTACATACTATGTATTGTTCACACGATGAATGGATGAACGCAGACATTCGCAGCGGAAAGGATCCCTGCCCCGATGGAAACCATCAACGACCCTCAGACACCCGACACCAACGCCACCCACCCCGAAGAGACGACCGACACGACCCGGATCGCGCCCGAGGAGCCCGTCTCGCTCCGCCAGTTGCTCGCCCGAGCGGGACGCGTCTACGACATCACGATCGCCGTCTCCCTGGAGGAGGCGGAGATGGACGACCTGCCGATGCGCGGCGTCTCCGTCCTCCGCCGGATCACGGATGGCGATGCCGGAACCCCGCTCGCCCACGTCCTGCGCGGCGGCCGGATCTCCCGCCAGCACGGCACCCAGCTGATCGACACCCTGGTCGAGCGCGGCTACATCGTCCGCGAGACCGATCCCGAGGACCGGCGCCGGATGCGCGTCTCCCTCACTGAGCGCGGCAAGGCCGCCGCCGAAGCGGTCCGCACGGCCATCGACGGCCTGAACGCCGCCCTCGCCGAGAAGGTCACGCCGGAGCAACTGGAAGCCTCCCGCGCGGTGCTCTCCGCACTGGTCGCGCTGGCACCGGAGGGCACCGGCCCCGACGGTGGTCGCGAGCGCGGCTTCGGACCGGATCGCGGCTTCTTCCCCGGTGGCCGTGGACCGCGACACGATCGCGGCGCCGGGCGCGGCCCGCGCGGCCCGATGCGCGACTTCGACCCGCGCGGCGAGGGGTGGGGACGCGGACGCGGCGGCAGCCACCGTCGCGACGCGATGCACCCCTTCGCCGCCCCGCAGGGTGAGGACGATCGCCCCGAGCGCCCGTTCCGGGAGGACGGGGAAGGCCGGGAGACGTTCGCCGATCCCCGCGCGGGGCGGCCATGCGGCCCACGCGGACGCCATGGCCATCGCGCCCGGAAGCACGATCGTGGCGGCGCGCCAACGATTGTCCACCACGTCGACACGATGATCGTGAACGCGGGTCCCACCTTCGAAGGGCGCGGCTCCCGGCGGCACGGTGGCCGGCACGACCATCGCGGTCATGGCCGCGGTGGGCGCTCCTTCGGCCCGTGGCGCGGCGAAGGCAAAGCTCCCGAGATGCCACAGCCGCAGGCCGACGCCCCAGCCACGAACGAGTAGCCTTCCGAATACCGATACGGCAAACGACGATCCCCCGGGGCTCAGGTGCTCCGGGGGATCGTCGTTTGCCGTGGGGAGTCAGGTATCATGGTCCTGGCGTTGGTCCTTCTATTCCGGGATCGTGCATGATCGAAAAACCTTTCATTCTCCATCTTGATGGCGAAGTCTCGCTCGATCGCCTCACCGTCGCGCTCGACGTGTGGCGGCGTGCCCTCGTGGATATCGGCGAGCATGTCGGGGCTTCCCATGTTCTCGGATCGGAGGTCAGGGACCTCCAGACGGGATCGGCCATCATCGGAGTCTCGATCACGTTCGATGCGCCTTCTCCTGCGGACGCCTTCACCCTGACTTACGACCGTCTCGGCCAGCGCGCGCGTGGAGATGCTGTTCCGGGATTCCCCTCGCAGCTCGAACCGCACGTCAGCGAGCTTCAGCGTATCGTCTCGTCGGACGGGGGACAGGGAATGACCCTCGCCAGCGAATCGGCGGACACCTTCATTCCGGCGGTCCCGCCCACCGACCCTAAGCGTGCTCCGTCGGCCCCGTACAACGCGTCCTCTTCGCTGCCACACACCGAGGCATATGGTGTGGTGGGAGGACGGTTGCAGTCGCTGTCCAACCGGAAGGGCTTGCACATCGTCCTCTACGACGATCTTTTTGATCGGGCGGTACGGTGTGTCGTTCCCCAGGAGGAGCAGGACGCCCTCCGCGAGCTCTGGGATCGTGAGGTCCTGGTGGAGGGACTGGTGCGCCGCGATGCCGCTAGCGGACGCCCCCTCTCGATCCGCAACATCCGGAGGATCGTCGCACGGACGTCTCCGATCGATCCCCGCGCGTGGGTCAGGGCACGTGGCGCCCTGAAGGATGTGGCGCCGGAAATCCCCTCCGAAGAGATGATGCGGCGTATCCGGAATGGCTAACCGGATCTACCTCGATTCCGGCGTGATTCTCGCTTTCCTGAAGCAGGAGCCCGTTCGCGCGGACATCGTGCAGTCGGCGCTGCTTCAGGCACAGGATGGCCGTTTGCCGGTCACGTTCGTGACGTCCGTCGTCAGCCTTGTCGAGGTGGCCTACATCGAAGCAGAAAGCCTGGCAGACCTGACGGCGATCGATCTCTTCTGGCAGAGCCAGCCAGTCCAGCTCGTGGAAGTCCATGCCATCGCCGCCTTCCGCGCCCGCGAGATGATCCGGGCGCGAGCCGTGACTACCCCCGGACCCGAGCCGCCTTCTGCCCGAAAGCGTGCAGCCGATGTGCTGCACCTGGCAACAGCAGAGTGGCTGGGGGCGAGTGAGTTCTGGACGTACGATCTCCGCGACTTCCTGCGGTACGGCGTCGAGCGCGTCCGGATCTGCGAGCCGCACGTCGACCAGCTACACCTGACCGACCTTGACCTTTGAGGACGACGATCCCCCGGAGCGCCTGCGCTCCGGGGGATCGTCTCATTCCTGAACCCAGTGTGTGACGATCAGTCCTGGAGATGCGCCTCCAGGAACCAGAGGTCCATGTCCACCTGGCGGGAGATCTCCGTGAAGAGATCCGCCGTGTCCGCGTCCCCGGCCTCGTCGGCCGTGTCGATCGCCGCCCGCGTCGATGCCGCGTAGGCCGCCCATCGGGCCACCAGCGCCTCGACATACTCCTTGCCGGACG
>JBQCJS010000003.1:0-11480 GCA_051952485.1 Thermomicrobiales bacterium
CCGACCGCCACCTCCGGCTCGACAACCTCGCGCTCCACCGGCCACGGCTCTCCGTCCTGGTGCTCCGAGACGGCCACCGCCACCAGGTCGGTGAGGAAAAGCTCATTCTTCGGCGGATTTGGACGAAGCTTGTCGAATGCGCTGCGGACCCATCGCCCATTCAGGACCATGATCCCGCTATTGATCTCGATCGGCGGATGGGCGCGGTTCGGCTTGTCCTGCTCCGAGTATTCGACGATCCGCAACGCGCGGTCCTGCGCATCGCAATCGATCCGGCCATACTCCTGCGCGTCGTCGACCTTCGCCGTCAGGATGGTGACGAGCGCACCGGTCTCCTGCGCGCGCCGGACGAGACTCGCGACCATGTCGCCATCGAGCAGCGGATTGTCGCCCAGGAGGGAGACGAGCCAATCGCAATCGCCGATCGTCGCCAGGGCGTGGCGAACCGCATCGGCGGTTCCTTTCGGCTCCTGCTGGACGGCAACGTCGAACTGACCCTCCATTCCGAGGCGAGCGGGGAGATCGTCGAGCGCCGGACTCACCACGGCCACCAGGCGATCCGGAGAGATCGCGAGGCCAGCCCGGATCACCCGCTCCACGATCGGCACGCCGCCAACCGGATGGAGGTGCTTCGGCATGGCGGAGTTGAAGCGCGTGCCGTGTCCCGCCGCCAGCACGGCAACGGCAACGCCCACCGGAGCGGGCTGCGGTGGGTTTCCTGCGTCCAGATGCGATTCCAAGGGGTATGTCTCTTCCGGTAACGAAGGCGTGGTGGACCCGCATCGCACGTGCGCCGATCCCGCCTGCCGAGAAGGAGAAGGGGCTCGCGGGCCAGGATTCGAACCTGGAATAAAGGTTCCAAAGACCCTTGTGATACCATTTCACCACCCGCGATCGCGGCCCCGGCTAGTCTACGTCAACCCGCTTTCCTCGCGCCACACCGCCCTGGAGACGCTGGAATCGGCCCCTCCCGATCGCCACACCACGCAGCGCCCGCCGCACCCTGACCCCGCTCCGCGCGCGCCCGGTTCACAGATGCCGTCAGGGAAGGTGATCCACGGAATGAGCGATGCCGGTCCCCCGCTGGACGCGCCCGCCAGCACGGATTTCAGCGCCGACGCCACGCAGCCGCCCCTGCTCGTCTGTGTCGTCCCCTTCCGGCTTGCCGGCGGCACGCTGGAGATCGGTATCGGCGTCGGGCCGGACGGCCATCACCTGCTGACCGCCGCCCCCGGGATCGCCGAATCCCTTGACATGACCGCCCATCGCATCGTGTCGCAGGCGTCCGGCCGTCGCGCCGATTACCTCGAACAGCTCTACACCTTCAGTCCCCGCTCCGGCATGCTGCGGCAGGTGGTCATCACCTATATCGCCCTGTTCCGGCACGGTGATGCGGGGCAGGATCATCCTCTCGTCGAATCCGGCACCCCATTTACCTGGATGCCCGCGCGGGATGCGATCCTGCGCCGGGGTTTCGACCGCACCGTGGTCGACTACGCGGTGGTCCGCCTGCGTGCCAAGTTCGGCTACACCACGATCGCCTTCCATCTCCTGCCGGAGACCTTCACACTCACCGATCTCCAGCAGGCCTACGAAGCCGTGCTCGGCCACGCCGTCGACAAGCGCAACTTTCGCCGCCGCATGAGCCTCACCGGCATCCTCGCGGATACCGGCGAGCAACGCCGTGACGGCAGCCACCGTCCGGCCGCGCTCTATCGCTTCGCCACGCGAGACGACCAGGCGGCCTATCTCACCCCGTCCTGGGCCTCGGAGCGCCCATCATCCCCGACCGCAGCGACCACTACCACCACCAGAAGCGGAGACCCGGAATGACGCATCGTCCCTCGCAGCGCATCGGCATCATCGCCGCATTCAGCAAGCCGGAGGCGCACGTCCTCGGCGAGACCATCGCGGCCTGGCTGCGCGACGGGGGCCATGTCGCCATCCCCGAACAGGCGCTCCACGCGACCCCCGCCGACGAGATCGACGCCATCGTGGTCCTCGGTGGCGACGGCCTGATGATGCGCGCCGCCAACAACTTCCCGGACATTCCGCTCCTCGGCATCAACTTCGGGAAGGTCGGGTTCCTCGCCCTCGTCGAGCAACAGGACTGGGAACTGGCGATGGCCGCGCTGGTCGCAGGCGAGTTCACGATCGAGGAAAGCTCCACCCTCTCCGCCACCCTCCTGCGCCAGGGCAAGCGCGAGGACCAGGGCTGGGCGATCAACGACGTGGTGATCCGCTCCGGCAACCGCATGGTGGATGTGGAGCTCTATATCGATGGCTACTGGGTGAACACCTATCCCGGGGATGGCATGATCGTCTCCACCCCGCGCGGCAGTACCGCGTATTGCATGGCGGCGGGCGGCCCAATCCTCACCTCCGGTGTGCGTGGGTTCGCTGTGGTGCCGATCAATTGCCATTCCCCGATCCGCACCCCGATGATCGCGTCGGAAGACGTGACGATCGAACTCGTGCTGACCAACGACCATGAAGCGCAACTCACGCTCGATGGCCGTTCCACGGTCGATCTCGGCCTTGGCGACACGGTCACGATCCGGCGCGGCAAGCACACCTTCATGCTGGTCAAGATCGGCAGCCACAACTTCTACGAGGCGGTGCGCACGAAGTTCAACTTCCAGATCCGCCCGGACGCGATCCCCACCCGTTCGCTGGAACAGCAACAGGCCTTCCGCCGCCGCGTCTCCTCGACCTGATCCAGAATGGGGTGCCAGCACGGAGCGGCAATCCCAGGCGCAGGTCGAACGAGGTGCCAGGCACGCTCGGCCACGGCCGGCAGGGGCGAGTTGCTGAGATGATTCCCCGCAATACGAACGAGCAGCGCGCATTGGTGGCAACCACCGCCACTTCGTAGGCGTCTTTGGATGCCGGCCCCCGTGAGTGCTCCGAGGCCAGACAGCGCCGACCGACACGCGACACGGGCCTCCCGGTGGGGAGGCCCGTCATCGTGTTCGGGGTTGGTCCTACTTGACCTTGAACCGCTCGGGGATCGCGGTCTCGTCGACCGCATCGCTGGCGGGGGTGTCCGGCGCCGCGATCTCGTCGAGGTTCGGCAGCGGCGAGGTAGCCTGCGGGGCGTCGGGACGGGGATCGAGGGTGGTGTTCGGCGCCGATGGTGCCACGGTCGTGGTCGCGGTCGCGGATGGCGTGGCGCCATTCGTCCCGTTCGGTGAGCCATGCCCGTTTCGGGACACGGCGTTCGCCGCCGTGGCCTCCTCCAGCCGCCGGAGCGACTGCATGAGCCGATCGCGGTCCTCCGCCGAGAGCGCCGTCACCGCCGGCAGGGCGCGGGACTCCTCCAGCAAGCGCCGCTCCTCGGCCGCGCGCAGGCGTTGCTCGATCGCCACCGGATCGACCCACCGTTCGCCCGGCAGCTGGGCGGCCTCGTCATCGTGATGATGATCGTGTGTGTGCTCGCTGCCGCAGTAGGGGCACACATCCCACTTCAGGTCGATCAGCTGGCCGCAATTGGAGCACGGTTCACGCAGTTGCGTCGCGCAATGCGGGCAGATCTGCCACTCGTCCTGCACCAGGTGGTTGCAGGTCGGGCAGAGCGGCATCTCCTCCAGGTCCTGCAGGAGATACTCCTCCTCCAGCGACCGCTGGTAGGCCTCGTCCAATGTCTGCTTCGGGCGCAGCAGCCAGTAGAGCAGCAATCCCGGCACCCAGAAGAGCACCACCAGCAACGTGGAGAAGACCTGCGTCACCACGCTCTTGCTGCGAGACTCGATGTCACGGAAGGTCCAGATCGCGAGCACGAACCAGGTTGCGATGAGATAGGCACCGCCCAGGGCAAGCAGGATCTGCAATCCGCGTGCGATGAGCGCCTCGATGTCCAAGATGAAGGCTCCTTGCGTCGCGAGGGGGTCAGGCGATGGCGGCGGGGACGCCGATGCGTTCGTAGCGGACGATGTCGAGCACGAAGATCGTGGCGCCACCGACCAGCACTTCGATCGGGCTGGGGGCATAGAACTCGCCCGGCTCCACGATCGGCATCAGGGGGTTCACGAAGCGGGTCCGGGCGTGGCAATTCTGGCGAACGATCTCGCGCACCGCCGGCACCTGTCCATCTTCAACGCCGACCATCAGGGTTACGTTCTGCTCGCGCAGGAATCCGCCCGAGCTGTTGATCTGCGTGGCGCGGAATCCGCGCTCCACGAGCGCAGCCACCAGCCGCTCCGCGTCCGATCCCTGTACCACCGCGATGACCAGCTTCATGATGTCCCGTCCAGACCGCCATCCGTCGAACGCAGCGGACCCCGTTGTCCGGGCTGCGGATTCCCTATGCTAGCCTGTCCCGTACGGACGAGACAACATCGGCCTCGACCACCTCGATGCCCCGCGCCGCATCGATCACCACCCACCCACCGGGGTTGGAGGCGGCAAGCGCGAGGTATGCCTCCCGCACGCGCCGGTGAAACGCCAGGTCATCCTGGTCGATCCGGTTGACGCTCTCCGGGTCCGCGAAGCGGCGGCGCAACCCCTCCTCCACCGGCAGGTCGAGCAGGATGCGCACATCGGGCGTCAAGCCCCCCGTCGCGTATGCCTGGATCGGCAGCAGCGTCTCCAGCGGAAGGCCACGACCTCCTCCCTGGTAGGCGAGGGTCGAATCCACATAGCGGTCGCAGATCACGTCGTCACCCCGCGTCAGCGCGGGCAGGATCTTCTCACGGACATGCTGCGCCCGGCCCGCGGCCAGCAGCAACACCTCCGTCTCCGGCATCACCACCTCATCGCGCGGACGCAACAGGACCGCGCGAATCTCGTCCCCGATCGCGGTTCCACCGGGCTCACGCGTCTGCACGACGGTTCGCCCGTCCGCACGCAGGAAGGCGGCAAGCCGGTTCGCCTGAACCGACTTGCCGGCGCCTTCCGGTCCTTCGAACACGATGAATGTGCCCCGTCGCGTCACCTACTGGATGCCTCGCCGGTAGATCTCGACGTGGCGGAAGGGATCTCGCCCCCGGCTGCGGGACGAGAGGTTGTAGCGTTCGGCGAGTTCGTGCTGCATGCGCCGGATCGGCGGAGACTGCGGACTGAGCGCGGTGGCCGGGGCGCCCCCCATCACGGCGGAGATGGCGTGCTCGGCTTCCGTCAGCGCCACCACGATCGGATCGGACTTCGGCGCCTTGCTGCCGCCGCCCCGGATCGGGGCGACGTACTCCGGCTCCTCCACCGGCTGGGGATGGCTCGGGGCGAGGGTGCTCGCCTGGGAGGACGCGGGCCGTGGCGCCGGGAAGAGCGAGAGCAGCACATGCTCCATCTGCGTGGACGTGTTCGAGCGGAGCACGTACACCGGGACCCCGCGCGCCTCGACATCCCGGATCGTCGCCGGCTTCTGGCGGTAGGCGTTCTTCAGGGTCATCACGATATCGGCGTCGGAGGCATCGCGCACGATCATCGCGGGCACCCGAAGCTGCTGGATCGTCTGTTCCAGCCGGTTCCGGCTGATCGCGAACGGGAAGACCCGCAGCGGCTTGGCGGGCGTGCCCCGTCCCTTCGCGATTGCCGCCACCGTAGGAGCGACCGCCACGTCGGGTCGCGCCTCGATCAGCGCCCCCGCGTCCGGTTCGGGCACGACGTCCATCGGGACCCGCGCCGGGACATCGACCACGGATGCGCCGCGTTGCTCGTGATGGCGCAACCAGGAGTCCGGCACATCATGCTGATGCGACCCGGCGCTGGCCACCGCGATCCGCTGCGACGGCCGCTCGCGGTGCTCCTGCTCCCGGTGCTCGCCGTCCAGATGCGCCGTCGGGTCGCGGCGTGCGTCGTCGGAACGGCTGATCTCGATGGTGCCATCCTCGCTCCGCAGCCGGCGTTCGGACCGGACCGGGGCGTTGCGCAGGAGCGCATCGACCGTCGAGGCGACATCCGGATGGACGATCACCTCGTCGCGATTGACGATCTCCACCATCACGTTGAAGGTCGGCGGCGCCTTCCGCTCCAGGATCGACTTCTGGGTACCGCGCCGCCGCGCTTCCTCGTCGGACAGCGTCACCGACTGGATGCCGCCGATCAGATCGGAGAGCGTCGGGTTCAGCATCAGGTTCTCGAGCGAGTTGCCGTGGGCCGTGCCGATCAGTTGCACACCCCGCTCCGCGATGGTACGGGCGGCCAGGGCCTCCAGTTCGGTACCGATCTCATCGATCACCACGACCTGCGGCATGTGATTCTCGACGGCCTCGATCATCACACCATGCTGGGCGGTAGGGGTCGGCACCTGCATCCGGCGGGCGCGTCCGATCGCCGGGTGCGGGATGTCGCCATCGCCCGCGATCTCGTTCGAGGTATCCACCACCACGACGCGCTTGCGCAGCTCGTCCGCGAGGACGCGGGCCGTCTCGCGCAGCATCGTCGTCTTGCCGACGCCCGGTCGCCCGAGCAGCAGGACGCTCTGCCCGGACTCCACCAGGTCGGCGACGATCGCGATGGTGCCATACACGGCGCGACCGATCCGGCAGGTCAGCCCGACGACCTCGCCCGAACGATTGCGAATGGCGGAGATGCGGTGAAGCGTGCGCTCGATGCCGGCGCGGTTGTCATCGCCGAACGCCCCGATGCGGGTCTCGACGTGCCGGAGATCCTCACGGCTAACATCGAGATCGGTGAGCGTCACTTCGTCGTTCTGGAACCGGGCTTCGGGCGGGCGACCGAGATCCATCACGATCTCGATCAATTCCCCGAGCCCGTCCCGGTGCTCGAGCGCGACCAACCGTTCCGTAATGTGCGGGGGCAGAACAGCGAGAAGATCCTGGAGGTCATCCGTCACTTCGAACTCGAATCCTGACCGTCGATCGGATGCCGGGGACTCATGTGCGATGCTGCCCAACCCTGACTCCTGATCCGGCGGCGCGCCAGCCGGGATTGCCGCTCCCGCTGCCAGGCCGCTCACTCATGTTCCGGACCACCAGTGCCGTCGTGGAGGGACGACCGTGCCGCCATCACCCCCCTACTGCATCCCGACGCCATCGGACGACGGATCGGGGTGCGCCTTCTTGATGAAGGTCGGAACGCGCTTGGCGGACGGCTCCTTCACGTCCGCGCTGAATGGTGAGAGGTTCACATTGGATGTAACCGCCGCGGAGGTCGCGGTGGTGTACTTGATGTGAACATCCTGTTCAAGATGCATGCCCATGCCGAACTCCTCCAGCACGGGACACAACTCGGCCTGGTAGCCGCGCAAGGTGACGTACACGCGGCGGGCCGGGAGTTGCCCGAGCTCCGCGAAGACGGTCGCCAGGAGTTGCCGGAAGACCTCGCGATGCTCCGGCAGCACCAGCACCTCGATGGCGTGCGCCGTCGTGTAGGACAGCACCCGGGCGTAGGCCGCCACCTGCTGGTCCACCTCGGCCAGCCATCCGGCGACTCGCGCGCCGGGCAGGCTCTGCACCACCAGGTCCCAGCTATGGCTGGTGATCGCCTCGGCGTACTGGACCTGGCGCGGCACGACGGCCATGTAGAGCTGGTGGATGGACCAGACGTCGGATTGCGTCTGCCTTCGCACCCCGCGCCGCTGCGACCATGACCACTGCCCGACCGGGACCAGCGCCGAGGCCCAGACGGACTCTGAGACATACGGCGCGAAGCCCACCCGGCGCGCGGCCGGGATCACCGGACACCCGGAAGGGAGCCGCGCGAAGAGGCGCTTCGTGCCATCCAGCCCGGCAGTGACGATCGCGCCCCGCAACAGTTCCTCCCACAACGGGTCGGCCTCGAAGATGCCCATGTTCGCGCCGACGCCTCCCAGCATCCAGCGCTGATCCGGCCCCACCACCTGGAAGTAGGCGTAGCCGAGCAGCCGCCGGTCCGCCCGCGCCACCACCATCGGATGATCGTGCCGCATGAATGGCACGACCTGCCGGAGGCCGACATGCATCGGGTCCTCGTCGACCATCTCGCCGAACGGAAGGTCCAGCGAGAAGCGCTCCGAAATGGAGTGGAGAGGGAGGATATCCCGCGGTGCGACGGGGCGCACGTCGATCGGGATCTGCGGCTCGATCGTGCCTTGCTGCTTCGATTGCCGAAGCGGCACGTTCGCCTGGTTGGAGGAGCGGACTGCCTTCATGAACATAGCCCGCGGGGCGATGGCCGGAAGGACGTGCGCAGGAGTGGAACGCAACAGAGCATTCATTACCCTGATTCTAGCGGTTCCCCGGTCAGGACTCAACTCCCTCCCGCCACATGGGTAGGGCCATATCTGGGGGTGCCTTCGGATCGGGCGCCTAGATCGCGCGCCGGCCGGTCAGCGCCCGTCCCAGCGTCACGTCGTTGGCGTACTCCAGGTCGCCCCCGACCGGCAACCCCGTGGCGGGGCGGGAGATGGTGACGCCGAGGGGCGTCAACAGGCGATGCAGATAGGTGGCCGTCGCCTCCCCCGGCAGGTCGAGGTTCGTGAACAGGATGATCTCGTCCGGCGATTCACGCTCCACACGCTCCACCAGCTCCCGGATGCGGAGCTTGTCCGGCCCGACCCCGTCCACCGGCGAGACCGCCCCATGCAGGACGTGGTAGCGACCGCGGTATTCGTGCGTCCGCTCGATGGCAAGCACGTCGAGCGGCTCCTCCACGACGCAGATCCGTGATTCGCGATTCGGATCGGCGCAGATCGGGCAGGGATCGGTTTCCGTGATGTTGAAGCAGTTCGAGCAGAGGCGAACCCGCTCCTTCACCTCCAGGATGGCCTCCGCCAGGGCGACCGCTTCATCGCGAGGGACACGCAGGAGATGAAACGCGAGCCGCGAAGCCGTCTTCGGACCGATCCCCGGCAGCTTCCCCAGTTCTTCGACCAGACGGACGACGGGCTGTGCCGTCGCGGAACTCGATCGTGTCGACACAACAACCCCTGCCTCGATGAATGCAGATTGATGAACCGGAAGGCGACTGGCTACGTATTGTTCGGTAACACTCCGTGGGCAACCGTCGCCAGAATCCTACCACCAGGCCCCCATCTCGAAGACCTGCCTTCGTTCGCTTCTCCGGATCGTGGACACATCACGAGCAGCGCAGGTGGCCGGTAAGGCGTGGGAGCGTTACCAGCCCGGCCATACGCCCGCATTTCGCACATTGAGTGGATACATACCGACGATACAAGGATGTGACCACGCGATGTGTCGCAACAAACTGAACAAACATCTTGCCAACGTCATGGTCCGATGGTAATGTGTCCATACAAAGCCACTGGCCCGGTGATGCGTGCGTGGACTAGGCATTTCACAGGTCGGGCTATCGTGGCGGGAATCAAGACTAGTGCAAGGGGTCATTCGATGACGTTCGTGGACAAGACGCTCTCGTGTCGTGAGTGCAACGGGTCGTTCGTCTGGACGGCCGGCGAGCAGCAGTTCTACAAGAACCGCGCACTCATCAATGTTCCTGCCCGATGCCCGAAATGCCGCACCGCGCGCAAGGCGAAGCTGGGGCTCCCTTCGAGCGCCATGACCGAAGTGGTCTGCGCCCAGTGCGGGCAGACGACCACCGTTCCGTTCGTGCCCCGCAATGGCAACCCCGTCTACTGCTCGACATGCCTGAGCACCGTGCGGGCCGAGGCCGCCGCCACAGCGCCACCCGCCCTGCCGGAGCCGCTCCCGCAGTCGGCGTAGCCACATTCCCCTCGTTCACGAAATGGCCGTCCGGAGCGATCCGGACGGCCCTTCGTCTGCCGATGAGCCGGTGTTCCTGCCCACTCAGTCGTGACCGATCAGCACGGGACGGCCCTTGCTGGTGCCGTCTGCCTGGCCGATCACGCCATCATCCTCCATCTGCTCGATCAGCCGCGCGGCCCGGTTGTAGCCGATCCGCAATCGCCGCTGGAGCATCGAGGCGGAGGCCGTCCCCTGGCCGCGGATGATCTCCAGCGCCTGCTCCATCAACGGATCCTCGCCACCCTCGCCATCCGGCTCACCTCCCTTGTCCGGATCGGTGCTCGGGAGATCGAGCCATTCCTGCGCGTACTGGGGCACCGGTGAGACCGTCAGCCAGTGATCGACGATTGCCTTCACTTCCTCATCGATGAAGGCGCCCTGCACCCGCACCGGCTTCGCGGCATCCGGCGGCAGGAATAGCATGTCGCCGCGCCCGAGCAGCTTCTCCGCGCCGGGCATGTCCAGCACCACGCGACTGTCGATCATCGACGACACCGCGAACGCGATGCGCGCGGGCACATTCGCCTTGATCAGGCCGGTCAGCACATTCACGGACGGTCGCTGTGTCGCGATGATCAGGTGGATGCCGGTCGCCCGCGCCATCTGCGTCAACCGCGCCAGCAGCGTCTCTACCTCGTCCGGCGTCGTCATCATGAGGTCGGCCAGCTCGTCGATGATGACGACGAGGTAGGGCAGCTTCTCGAGCTCCGGCTCGTCCTCGCCCTTCAGCTTGTAGCCGTCGTAGTTGCGGACGCCATGCTTCTTGAACAGCTCGTAGCGGCGGTTCATCTCCCGCAGGACCATCCGCAACGCGCCCACAACCTTGTCCATCTCGGTCACGACCGGGCATTGCAGGTGCGGCACGCCGTTGAATCCGGTCAGTTCGACCATCTTGGGGTCGATCATCAGCAACCGGAGCTCATCCGGCTGCTTCGTCAGCAGGAAGGTGCTGATGATCCCGTTGAGGCAGACGCTCTTGCCGGCCCCGGTGGCACCGGCGATCAGCAGGTGCGGCATCTTGACGAGATCGCCAACCACGTACCGCCCGTTGACATCGCGCCCCAGCGGCATCGGCAGTTTCGCCTTGGAGTTCTGGAACGACCCGGATTCGATCACCTCACGCAGGCCCACCACCGCGACCTGGCCGTTCGGGATCTCGATGCCCACCCGCGCCATGCCCGGAATCGGGGCCTCGACCCGGATGCTCTGCGCCGCCAGCGACAGCGCAAGGTCGTTCTGCAGCTCCGTGATGCGGCGCACCTTGACGCCGTTGCCGGGCTCCAGGGCGAACTGCGTCACCGCCGGACCCGGATTGATCTCCCGCACCGTCGCCTCGACCTTGAAGCTCGCCAGCGTCTCCTCGATCGTACGGGCCTTGCCCTCCAGCGCGTTCGTGTCCGGCTCCACCGTCTCGTAGTACTTCAGGTGGCGGATGTCCGGCAGCGGCAGCGGCTCGCCGGGGGGCGTCGGCGCGGCGAGGGGCTGCGCCGGTTCCGCCTTCTCCGTCGCCTTGGATTCGCGCTTGGGGATATTGATCACGCGCTCGGCCGGCTTGGCCTTCTTCGCCTCCGCCTTGGCGACGACAGCCACCACCTTCGGCTCCGGAACAGCGACCGGCTGGGCCATCGAGACGGGCAACACCTCGGGCTTCGGCGGTTTTGGCGCCCGTTTCGGCATGAGGCGGCGGATATCCCGTTCCAGCGCCATCAGGTTTGTATCGGAGAGCAGGAGCACGCCGACGATCCCGAGCGCGAAGAGGACGAGGCCGGACGCCACGTTCCCCAGCATGCCCCGGAAGATATCGCCGATGAAGGCGCC
>JBQCJS010000004.1:0-5253 GCA_051952485.1 Thermomicrobiales bacterium
CTGACGTTGCGCTCCTCCGACTTCGTGACCGCCGCGCGGACGATCGGCGCGCCGAGCAGTTCCATCCTGCGCCGTCATCTGCTGCCGAACATCATCGCGCCGAACATCGTCACCTCCAGCATCCACATCGGTGGCCTGATCCTGGAGGCGGGCGGGTTGAGCTTCCTGGGCCTCGGGGCGCAGCCGCCCTCGCCGGAATGGGGCGCGATGGTGGCGAGCGGAAGGAACCAGCTGCTGCTGGCGCCGCATGTCGTGCTGGTGCCATCGGCGGCGATCTTCATCGTGGTGCTCGCCTTCAACCTGCTCGGCGACGGCCTCCGCGACGCGCTCGACCCGAAATCGCATTGAACGCACCCGCAACCACGCCCGCGAACCCCGGTCGATCGAACCCGTAGATGGCCCTTGTGGCCGCCGTATCTGGCAGGGACCATCCAGGCTCACGGGAACATTCGTGCAATGTCAGCGGCCACAAGGGCCGCGTCGACGAGAACGCCATGGGGTCCACGGCGCGACGGGTCCCTATCGACAAGGCGTTCGTTTGCCGGGTGCGACATGAAGTCGCCCCGAGCGAGAGATCTCGATCAATATCAGTCTGGATACGGCGTCTGACCGCAATGAAAGGAACGCACACCTCATGGTTGCCCTCGATCCCGTCACCACGCTTCCGGAATCCCTCGTCGCCCGCGTGCTGGAGGCGATCGACGCCCAGCGTGACGACCTGGTCGCCATCGTCCAGCGCCTCGTGCAGATCCCGTCCGAGAACCCGAAGCTGACCGGCATCGCCGATGGTGGCGAGGCGAAGGTGCAGGACTACGTCGCGACCATCCTCGACGAGATCGGCGCCACCCAGGACCGCTGGGATGCCGAACCGGGGCGCCCGGACCTCGTTGGCACCGTCAAGGGCGCAGGCGGAGGCCGGTCGCTCGCGATCAACGGCCACATCGATGTCGTGCCGGCGGGCAACCACGCCGACTGGGCGCGCGATCCCTACAGCGGCGAGGTGGCGGACGGCAGGATCTGGGGACGCGGCTCCAACGACATGAAGGGGGGAGTCGGCGCGATGCTCTTCGCGGCGCTGGTGCTGAAGCGCCTCGGCATCCAGCTCCAGGGCGATCTCTTCCTCGAATCCGTGATCGACGAGGAGACCGGCGGCCCCGGCACCCGCTCCACCATCGAGCGGGGCTACCGCCCGGACTTCGCCCTGGTGGTCGAGCCCACCGCCGACGGCACGATCATGCCGGTGGAAGGCGGCCTCGAATGGCTGCGCGTCACCGTGACCGGCGTATCGGGCCATTCCGCCTGGCGTTACAAGAGCGTCCACGCCGGCGGGCAGGGCACGGCGGTGAGCGCGCTCGACAAGGGGATGAAGATCGTCAACGCCGTGGCCGAGCTGGAGCGGATGTGGGCGAACCGCAAGGTCCATCCCCTCATGCCCTTCGGGATCACCACGATCAACGTCGGGGCGATGGCGGCAGGCTCCGGCGGCGGGGCGAACGGGATGCCAAACGTGATGACCTCGGTCTCCTCGCTGCCCGATTACTGCGCGATCGACCTCAGCCTGAAGTACCTGCCGAGCGAGAACGGCGACGAGGTGAAGGCCGCCTTCGAGGAGTACATCCATCACGTCTGTCAGGCCGACTGGTGGCTGAAGGATCACCCGCCGACAATCGAATGGGGCCTGCACGGCGTCTCCTTCCCGCCCGCAAACACGCCGGTCGAACATCCGGCGATCGAGGCGCTGGCCGAGAGCATCCGCCTCACCGGCCGGGAGCCGAGCACCGCCGGATTCATCGCCGTCAGCGACATCGCCTGGTTCGGCGGTGCGGGGATTCCGTCCGCGCTGTGCGGCCCGGGTGAGGGCGATGGCTCCCACGGACTCGATGAGTGGGTGGGTGTGGAGGCCGTCGTCAATTGCGCGAAGACGACCGCGCTCTTCGCGATGGCGTGGTGCGGCATCGCCGACGCGGGAGAGGGGGCGGCCGATGCCTGATCCCGCCCTCCCTCTGGACCCGGCCCTCGTGGCACGGGTGAACGCCACCATCGACGCGCGGCAGGACGAGCTGATCGCCCTCCTGCAGGACCTCGTGCGCATCCCGTCCGAGAACCCGAAGCTGACCGGCATCGCGGACGGTGGCGAGTCCGCCGTGCAGGACCGCGTCGCCGTCGAACTGGCGGCCATCGGCGCGACGATCGACCGCTGGGATGCGCTGCCGGGCCGTCCGGACCAGGTCGGGATCGTGCGGGGTGGGGACGCGGCGCAGGGGCGGTCGCTCGCCCTGAACGCGCACATCGACACCGTCCCGGCGGGGAACGCGAGCGAGTGGAGCCACCCGCCATTCGCCGCCGAGATCGCGGGCGGCATGCTCTGGGGACGCGGCGCGATGGACCCGAAGGGTGGGCTGGCCGCGAATCTCTTCGTCGCGCGCATCCTGCACGATCTCGGGATTCGCCTGGCGGGCGACCTCCTGATCGAGGCCGTGATCGATGAAGAAACCGGTGGACCGGGCACGAAGTCGACCGTGGAACGCGGCTACCGGCCGGACTTCGCCCTCGTGGTGGATGCGGGCGAGCCGATCGAGCACATCATCACCACGCAGGGTGGCCTCGAATGGCTGCGGGTGACGGTCACTGGCGTCTCCGGCCACTCGGCGGCCCGCTACCTCAGCGTCCACGCGGGCGGACAGGGGCATGCCGTAAGTGCCTTCGACAAGGGCGTGAAGATCGTCAATGCGGTGGCCGAACTGGAACGGATGTGGGGCAACCGGAAATACCACCCGATGATGCCGAAGGGGATCACGACGATCAACGTCGGCGCGATGACGGCGGGATCGGGTGGTGGGGCGGATGGCATTCCCGCGATCATGACCTCCGTCTCGGCGCTCCCCGACTATTGCGCGATCGACCTCAGCCTGAAGTATCTCCCCGACGAGCGCGTGGAGGATGTGAAGGCCGCGTTCGAGGAGTACATCCATCACGTCTGTGCCACCGACTGGTGGCTGAAGGATCATCCCCCCACGATCGAATGGGGCCTGCACGGCGTGACGTTCCCGCCCTGCCACGTTCCGGGCGATCATCCCGGCGTCGCGCTGCTCAGCGAGACCGTGCGCCAGATGGGGTACACGCCGGAACTGCGCTCCGCGACGGGGGTGGGAGACATCGCGTGGTACGCCGAGGCCGGGATACCGGCCGTCTTCTTCGGCCCGGCGGAGGTCTTCAATGCCCACGGCTCGGACGAGCATATCGAGATCGCCAGCCTGGTCGAGGGTGTGAAGGCCATCGCCCGCTTCACGCTCGCCTGGTGCGGCGTCGCGGAAGGCTGATGCGAGTCCGGAATGCTGTTCGTCACCCCGTAGACGGCGGCCACATCGGCTGCGTCCACGGACAATGAGTTCGCGCCATCGTTCGGAGGACGTTTTCGTGAGTGCAGACACCACCCGGTCCCAGCCAACCGACGCCGATTCGCTGCTCACCCACCTGCAGGAGGATGGGATCGAGCGGCTGTGGGTCGTCTATCACGACTACAGCGGCCGGGCGCAGGGCAAGATCATCCCCCGCGCCTCCATGCGCAGCGCCGTTCGGGGTGGTGTGGTCTTCGCGAAGGCGAACCTCGATTTCGACCACCACGATCACCAGGCGGCCGGGGCAAGCTACCTGGCCGATTCGGGCGACTTCCTCGCCATCCCCGATCCCGCCAGCTACGCGATCCTGCCGCAGTACGCGCAGACCGCCCGCGTCCATGCCTTCATGCGCGATGACGACGGATCGCCGTGGGAGGGCTGCCCGCGCACGCGGCTCGTGCAGCTCGTGGAGGCCGTGAGGGCGGAGGGGTACTCCATCGCGGCGGCGCTGGAGCCGGAGTTCTACGTCGTCACCCGCGATGAGCGCGGCGACCTGCATCCGGTCAGCACGACGCCGATGTTCTCGACCGCCGGCATGGCCGCCGAGGAACCCTTCCTCGGGCGCGTGCTGGACCTGCTGGCGGGCATGGGCGTGGAGGTGCCGCAGATCGGCAAGGAATACAGCCTCGGGCAATACGAACTCTCCACCACCCACGGCGACCCGGTCCACGCGGTCGACACCTACTACGCCGTGCGGGAGGCCGTCCGCGATGCGGCCGCCGAATTCGGCTACGAGGCGACCTTCATGCCGAAACCGTATGCCGACTGGTCCGGGAACAGCCTGCACGTCCACCTGAGCATCTGGGACGCCGAGGGCGCGACCGACCTCACCCCGGACCCGGCGGACGAGGTCTCGATCTCGGCCCTTGGCCGCCAGTTCGCGGCCGGATTGCTGGACCATGTCGATGCCCTGACCGGGCTCGGCTCACCGACGGTCAACAGCTACAAGCGCCTGCAGCCGGGAACGTGGGCGCCCGCGAACACCTACTGGGGCTATGGCAACCGGTCCGGCGTGATCCGGATTCCGGGATACGGCAAGCGCCGGCACCTGGAATACCGGGCCAGCGACAACGCGGCCCAGCCGGAGATGCTGCTGACCGGCCTGATCGCGGCGGGGATGGATGGCATCCGCCGAAACCTCGACCCGGGCGATCCCTTCCACGGCGATATCGGGCACATGTCCGCCGCCGAGATCGCAGCGGCGAACATCGGCTACCTCCCCCGGACACTGGGCGCCGCGCTCGATGCGCTGGAAGCCGACGCGGTGATCGGGGAGGCGCTGGGGGCGTCGGCGCTGGAGCACGCGTTGATGGTGCGCCGTCACGAGCTGGCGACGTACGAGCAGATCGTCCATGCCTGGGAGCGGGAGACGTATTTCCCCATCGTGTAGGCGGGCGGGTTGGAAGGACGTGACCGACGAGGCGGGCCGGAAGGGATGGACGATTCCGGGGATACGCTCACGTCCCGTCGTGCCTGTCCGTCCGATCTCGGCGATGTTCACCAGCATTCGTCCAACCGGGGCCATTGGCGCAGGCGATCGCCAGGTGCCCGGTCTTCCCCGAGGCGCTCCGGCCCCTCGACCTGCTCGAGCGGTCGGGGGCGTTCCATGCGGCAGCCAGTGACACCGTGAAGCGACGGCGCCCCCGCGGGCTTCCCCGCGCCTCCCTCGCGCAGATCCGGATCGATGACGACGGGCATCTGCTCATCCCGGACAACAGCAGCCCTTCGTGGCGCGGATCACCCCGGCAGCCCCGTCGAAACGCAGCGCACGCAAACGGCCCCGAGCAGCTGCTCGGGGCCGTTGATTCGTCGCCCAACACCCTGTCTTGCCAGCGCGCAAGTTCGAGCAGGATCG
>JBQCJS010000005.1:0-3386 GCA_051952485.1 Thermomicrobiales bacterium
GAGCAACCGTTCGGGGCCGCCGCCGCCAAGTTTCGGATGCTCTGCGCAGCCCTGCAGGACCGCAATGTCCGCTTTCTTGGCCAGACGGGTAGTAGCGAGTCGATCGATCCGGTTTCGTACCCCGATGTTCTGGCGCAAGAGATGGAACGTCGTTGGATCGACTCAGCCGATGCCGCCATTCTCGTGGAAGCCCGACGCGCCGGCATCGACGCCATCGTCACCTTCGACAAGGACCTCCAGCGGTCGAGCAGGGACTTCCATGTCTTCACCTGGTTGTAGGTTGTAATGCCCCGTCGGGTCAGGCGCCGACGGTGGTGCCGAGCAGCTTCCCGATCAGCCACGTCACCAGCATCGTCAGCACGCCCATCCCCACGTTCCGCAGCACCGCTGGCCGCGCCGGGGCGCCGCCGAGCCTCGCGCTCACGTATCCCGTCAGGAACAACCCCACCGCCACCGCGATCACGCTGACGATCACCCGCCTGTCGTCCAGCGGCACCGCCATCGCCAGCAACGGCAACGCCGCCCCCACCGCGAAGGCGACGAACGAGCTGACGGCCGCCGCCCACGGGTTCGTCAGGTCCTCGGAATCGATCCCCAGTTCCATCTCCGCATGGGCCTTCAGCGGGTCTTCCTCGGTGAGTTGCCGCGCCACCTGGGCGGCAAGCTCCGGCGAGAGCCCGCGCTCCTCATAGAGCCGCGCCAGTTCGCGTTCCTCCTGCTCGGGGATCGTGGTCAGCTCCCAGCGTTCCTTGGCCAGCGCGGCGGCCTCCGTGTCGCGCTGCGTGCTCACCGAGACGTATTCGCCCCCCGCCATCGAGAACGCCCCGGCGACCGTCGCCGCGATGCCGGCGGTGAAGATCTCGCGCAGGGAGGAAGTCGCCCCGGCGACCCCGACCACGACCCCCGCCACGGAGACGATGCCGTCGTTCGCCCCCAGCACGCCCGCGCGCAGCCAGTTGAGACGCGCGGCAAGGCTCCGGTCGTGCGGCTCGTGACCATGCTCCGGCTGGGCGATCGAGGGCAGGTCGGGATGCGGCACGAGGGGCGATGGGGTGGAGGGGGTGGCGGACGGAGTCGGCGACGGCATGACGTGTCCTTCCGGGCGATGGCAAGGGCCAGATCCAGCGGCCAGGGAGTGAGCCCGGCCACGCGCGCCCATTCTACATGCGAATGATTCTCATAAACAGTCCGGAAGCCCTGGACGGCGTCACCGCGCGGGGCCGGGCGTATCCCGTATCATGCCCGGATGGATCACGATGACGCCCGCGACCAAGGCACCAGCCGCCAACCTGTCCCATCCCCGGGGCCGCCGCCCGCGGCAGTGTCCGGGCCGGCCCGCGTGTCGCCCGCAGTCCCGGTCATCCCGATGGGCGCGCAGGGACCGCAACCCATCGCGCCGACCGATGTCGCCCAGTTCATCCGGCTCGGGCAGTGCCAGCGCTACCTGCGCCTGAAACTCGACGAACGCGACCGGGGATCGCGCGTGATGCGCGACGCCGGCGTGGCGACCCAGACGATCCCGCCCCTGCTCACCGAATCCGGATACGCCTTCGAACTGGCCACCGTGCGCGATATCGAAGCCCGGTTCCCGCTGCATCGCTGCTCACGGCAGGAGCGCGAGCTGGATGGTGTCGCGAACGACAACGAGGCCATCGTCTCGCTGGCGCGGTCGCTCCTCCAGGGACAGGTCATCGTCGTCTCCCAGCCGCGCGTGGAGGCGGTGGTCGGCGCGTGGAGCCTGCGCGGCGATCTCGACCTCCTGCGCCTGGAACGGGACGCCGCCGGCCGGCTGCACGTCCTGATCGCGGACATGAAGTCCTCCACCGCGGCCAGGGTCGAACACCGGTTGCAGGTCGCCTTCTACCATCGGATGATCGCCGCGCTGTTCCGTGACGCCGGCGTTCGCCACGAGCCGATCGGGCTGGCGATCCTCTACCGGGGACCGGCACTGGCCGAGCGCGATGCCGCCGAGGCATTGTCCGGGGCGCAGCAGGTCCAGCGTGCGGACGCGGATACGGTCCTTGGCGCGACGACGGGGTTCCTGGAGCGGATCGAGGCGTCGGATGCGGATGCCTACCTGACCGCCGCCGACGACCTTGTCCTGAATGCGGATTCGGTCACGAAGCGGGTGCTCGCGACCCCCTTTGCCCAGATTCCCTATCACCTCGGCACCATCTGCGACGGCTGCGCCTTCAATGCCTTCTGCATGCAGGATTGCGCCACGACCGATGACCTCTCGCTGATCCCCCACATCAGCGCCGGCGAGAAGCACGCCCTCCAGGCGGCAGGGGTTTCCACGGTCCGCCGGCTCGCCCACCTGAAGACGCTCGAACGGCGCGGCTCCATCCAGGTCGATGGGGAGACACGTGAGCACACCGCGCTCGTCGCGACTCCCGAGGAAGCGGGACTCACGCGGCGGCTGGCCGCCACCTGGCCGGTGGGGCCGGTGCTCGATGAACTGATCGTGCGCGCCCAGCGGTGCCGCTGGTGGATGGGGGAGGAGATCGAGTCCCTCTCCTATATCCCGAACACCGGGTACAGTTCGCTGCCCTATGTCGGTCCCGACCACAATCCGAACCTCGTTCGTGTCTACCTCGACGCCCAGCACGATTACCTGAACGACCGCGTGTCCCTGCTCGGGGCGCTGGTGGTGGGGGCGGAGGGCGGTGCGACTCCCACCAGCCGCCGTCGCCGCATCGTCCGCCTCGCCGACCGCCAGCCGCACGACGCCGAGGTGGAACGCGACCTGTTGCTGGACTGGGTGGATGCCGTCCTCCGCGCCGTGGTGGAGGTGGCCGATCCCGTCCCGGATGCGCGCGGGATTCCCACTGCCCCGATCCATCTCGTCTTCTTCAACGCCTTCGCCCAGCAGGTGCTGCTGGAGGCGCTCGGGCGCCACGCGACCGATGTCCTGGGAGCCACCGCCCTGTACGACTTCGTGACCCAGATCGCCGCCTTCGACTCGCCGCTGGTCACCACGCTCGAACGCGAGATCAAGGAGCGGAAGAACTACCCGATG
The DNA here is from genome assembly GCA_051952485.1 of Thermomicrobiales bacterium. GTDB lineage: Bacteria > Chloroflexota > Chloroflexia > Thermomicrobiales > UBA6265 > JASGDN01. Next base: position 3,020 of record JBQCJS010000005.1, read on the forward strand.
GTCTGCCAGTCGCTCCAGTCGGTCGCCGGATACCTCCGGTTTGCCTGGGACGAGCCGGCGCCCTATCGCACGATCTTCCGGGAGCGGCTGTTCGACTACCGGGACATGCTGGACGCAGGCGTCCTGGCCGCCGACGACATCCGGAGCCACCGCTGGTACACGAGCAAGGCCCGGTTCGACAGCCAGATCCCGCTCGAATACCTGCACGCCGCCTGGGGCGAGCTTCCGGCCCCGGACCTCCAGGACGGCCCCGATACCCTGCAGCCCTATCGGGGGGTGACGCGGGATGACCTGCTGGGGTTCGAGGCCCGCCGCCTGGAGGCGATGGAGTGGATCGCCGCCGACTTTGCCGGGAACCGGCAGACCA
>JBQCJS010000006.1:0-2916 GCA_051952485.1 Thermomicrobiales bacterium
CCAGGTCGGTCCCCACCATCGACTGGATCGCCGCCATGCCGGCACTCGTGTCCGTGATCACGCAATCGTTGCCGTTCACCTGCGGGTAGAACGTCTCCGTCTGGCCGACGATCACGTACCCGACGCCGTACTCCTTCAGGAATGCCTGCTTCGCCGCCACATCACCATCGGTGTAGAATGACCGCATCTGCTGCATGCGCAATTCGAGGTCCGGGTTGGAGCGCTGCTGGCTCTCATGCCCCGTCCAACCGACCACCGCCGGCAAGCCGGTCGCGATAGAGAAGCGCGACCCGTTGCAGCGGTAGGCCCCGAATGAGGCCTCGACGATTACCGGCGAGCCATGGACGTTCTCGTTCAGCCAGGTGATCGCCGCCAGGTCGTCCTTGTAACTGACCATCGTGGTCGTGCCATCCTGCGCGATGAACGGCATCTCACCATAGGTCATCCAGTCATAGGCATCGAGCGTCAATGTCCGCCCCGGCTGGTCCCAGTGCTGGTCGAGCCGCGCCGGGGTCGCCTGGAACGCGAAGGCGAGCGACGCCACCGCCAGCACGCCGGCCAGCGCAAGGCCCGCGATCGACCAGTCGGGAGCCGGACCGGACCGCCGTGCCGTCACCGTCTTCGTCTCGACGACCTCCAGCCCGTCGTCCGTGGTGGAGACTTCTTCGACCTCGATCTCCTCGATCGTGACCGGACGCGCCAGCCAGGCCGCCGCCATCCGCGCGACCAGTCCCGCGCTCGCCAGCGCGAAGAGCACCCAGAGCTGGTTGTAGAACTTGAAGACGGTGTTCATGCGGTAGGCGGCGCCACCGTCGAGGTTGTCCTGGAGGTAGACGTACTCCAGCGCCGCCCCGAGCAGCATCCCGCCCGCGATCATCGCGGTCAGGAAGCGGTCCGTCGTATCCGTCAACGCCAGCCACAACCCGGCCGCGACCGCCCCGAACCCGAGGTAGAGCGCTGGCACCGGGCGGTCCATCGTCACCAGGAGCAGCACGCCGATCGCCCCTGCCGCCACGACGAGCCGGGGCACGATGCCCGGCAGCCCGAAGTCGAAGCGCCGTGGCGCCCCCAGCATGAACGCCGCGACGAGCAGGCCGATCACCACGATCACGGTCAGCGCATCCGCCGACTGGAGTGTCGCATCGGATCGCCCAACCGCCCACCACCGGTAGAGCAGCACGATGCCGACCAGTCCGAACGGCACTATCGGGGTGTCGAGCGGGTAGGGGAGTCTCCCGATACGGGCAAGCACCGTCATCAGGCCAGCGAAGATGAGCAGGAAGAAGACGCCGAAATGCGATTCCACCGCGACGAGGGACGTATTCGCGTCGTGCGTCTTCACCGAGGAGAAGAGCGCGACATAATGCTGCATGAAGGGCAGGATCGAGAGATAGGCGAGGGTGCCCACAACTGCCATCGCGCCTGCCGCGACACCCAGCCGCCTCCAGAGTACCGGGATTCCGCGCGTTGCCATCAGCATCGCGATCCCGCTCATGGCCACGTACATCGGCACGTCCCAGGCGTTCGTCGGCCACAGGGTGCCGATCAGGATCGCCAGCAGCAGCAGCCGCGCGCCGAGGCTCGCCGCGATCCGGGGCACGATCGTCGGGATCGTGGTCGCGACCGCCACGGCCCGCCAGTCGAGCACGAGACTGTAGAGGACGCCCAGGATCGCGACCGTGATCGGCAGCGCGACGACGTGCGCATGGAGGTCCGCATACAAGCCGGTGAAGTACGGGAACTCGGTGATGACGTTCGGGATCGCGCGGCTCGGGTCCCAGACCCAGTACCCGAAGGCGTAGACCGGCGTCGCGCCGTGGATCGCGCGATCCACCATTCGGGCGGCGTCGACCAGGTTCCCGGCGATGCTGAGCAGGAAGACGCCCACCAGTCCGGCGAAGATCGTCCCGCCCGTGGACCGGCGCCGGATCGCCTGGAACGTGTGCTTGCCGAAGGCCGCCGCGATGGAGAAGCCGCCCGAGGCGAGCAGGGCGATCACCATTGGCTGCGCGAGGTTGAAGGCGTACTCGATCGGGATGCCGGTCAGCTTGATCAGGAAGGCGACGAGGTACTCACCATAATAGTAGTAGTTGATGTAGCCGCCTGCGTACCAGGGATCGACCGGCGGGAAGTGGGCGCTGCGGAGGATCGCGTTGATGTGCGCGAACTCCATCGGCTTCTCGCCGCCCCAGATCGGGTGGTAGGAGTCGGGGTTGTTCAGCCGGTAGATGAGGAAGAGCCCGAAGATCGCCCAGAAGACGAGTTCCGCCGCCAGGATCGTCCGGTTGCGCCAGAATCGCCATCCGTCAGCGTCCGGCCGCACCTGGCCCAGCCAGCGCCCGAGCACGAAGGAGCCCGCGCTGAGGACGAGCACGGCGACCCACGCCCAGATCGCCCGGAAGCTGATGATCGGGATGCTGGCGAGGAACCAGACCATCCACGACGCCACGAGCATCGTCAGCAGCCGGGAGAAGCCCCAGCCCCGGTCCGGGAAGCGGGCGAAGAGCACGCGCACCAGCGGCCATGCCACCGCCTGCAACACGATCAGCAGGGCCACCCATACGATGAAGGCGCCCCAGGAGTTCCCCGTGAACGCCGCGCTCCACCGCGCATCGCTCACCACCGGCAGGTCGCCGACCGGACCGTCGAAGGTGAGCGGGTTGCTGGTCTGAAGCAGGGCATTCATCAGCAAGAGGTGCATGAAACGGCTCCACCGTGCAAGACTGACGCTATCGACAGCGATCGCGCTCGGTGAGTCGTTCATCCCGCCGCGCGATCGTTCACCGCACATCCTACTCGACAGACCCGCCCGCCGACCGGATGTCGCAGCAGCGGGGGAGGAGTGGTCCCATCGCCAGGTCAGCCGACCCACCAGCCGTCATCTTCATGGGCACCCCGGAGTTCGCCGTGCCCGCC
>JBQCJS010000007.1:0-14386 GCA_051952485.1 Thermomicrobiales bacterium
CCATTCGGCAGGAGCGGGAAGCCATCGCGGGCGGTGGCGATCGCCGGGGCAGCGACCTCCGCGAAGGACATCGTGCCGAAGCGTTCGAGCAGGCGGAAGTAGGCGTCGACCATGCCGGGAACGGAGATGGAGAGCGGTCCCTGGTAGGGCATCGTCCGCCCGTCGTTGTCGCCGTGGGCGCGCATGTGCTCGATGGAGGCATTGCGCGGGGAGATGCCGCTCCCCTGCACGGAGACCGGCCCGTGCCCGGGCAGGTGGACGACGGCGAAGAGGTCGCCGCCGAGGCCGCACATCTCCGGCATGACGACCGCCGCCATCAGGCCGGCCCCGACCGCCGCGTCGATCGCGTTGCCGCCGCTGCGCAGGATGTGCAGGCCGGCCTCGACGGTGAGGGGGTGGGCGGCGGCGACCATGCCCCGGGTGGCGTAGGTCGGGAAGGTGCGGCGGCGGGTCCACCGGTCGTCGGCGCCGGCGCCCGGCGCGGGAAAGCCGACGGTGACACCGGCACGGGTGCGGGACGATGCGATGGCCATGGGAATGCTCCTTCGGGGCTGCGGTTGGAGACGGTCTGAGGATCTGGCCGGATCAGAACCAGCCGGTCACGGTGTCGCGGAACCCACCATCCGGCAGGATCGACCATCCGTAAAGCCCCAGCACTGCCAGGATGAGCAGGAAGGCGACGACACCGAACCAGAAGCCGCGCATGCTGTGGTGCGGCTCCTCCTCCAGGCCGAAGGAGACACTGCTGGTGAGCAGCGGGGCGCTCGCGGCAGCGGATTCGGAGGGGGTCATCCAGGTTGGCGGCGGGGACTCGTAGGAAGGTCCGCTCGTCGGCGCGGCGGGTGGCGGGGTGACGCTGGAGACCGGTGGCGTCATCCTCGGCAAGGGGGCGGTGGCGTTCGCATCGTCGGCGGAACCCGCCATCATCGTGGCCCAGTCCTGCTCCCCGGTGGACGTGGAGGTGGTGGTCCGGATCGGCTGGGTGCCCTGGGAGTCGTCCGCGGCGTTCATGGGGGTTCCTGCCATTCCTGCCTGGCTCGATGGGGCGTAGGCGTTGCTGCCGCCGTCATCGAGCGCGCCGTTGAGGACCGCGCCGCACTCGGCGCAGAACAGGCTGATATTGCTGTTGGCGTGCCCGCACTTGGGGCAGATGCGCTGGGCGGCGGAGGTCGACGGGTCGCGAGCGGTCATGGGCGGTCCTCGGGAGGCGATGGGGGATGGACGCGGGCGGAACGGCTAGACCTGCTCGCTGAGGAAGCCGGGATCGACGGCGAAGGCGTCGGCGACCCCGAAACGCTCCATCACGACGAGGCTCGTGGCATCGGCCCAGGAGAGGCCCTGGGGATTCCGGGAGTTGACGACGAGGGCGAGCGCCCGCTGCTCGTCCGGTTCGGTGACGTGGTAGACGGGCAGGCGGAGGTCGCGCAGCCACTGGCGGGCGATCTCCGCGCCCACCGTGGCGTTCAGGAGTTCGAGCGTCTCCGCGATGACGTGGTTGGTGGTGAAGAGGCGATACCCGCCATCGACGAGATCGTGGTAGGCGGCGACGGCGGCGTTGTGGGTCTCGTCATTACGGTCGACGAGGGCGACCATCGCCGAGGCGTCGACGAAGACGACGGGGAGGGGAGCATCGGCAGGCTGGGAATCGGCGGGGTTGGAGTGGTCGCTCACGCGGGAGTCTCCTTGAAGGGTATTCGGGGTGGGCCTCAGCGGCGGCGGTGGGCGGCCTCGCGGTAGGCCTGCTTGCCGGCACTGATGTTGGTGCCTGGGCCCTCGCCGATGCCGATGATGTTGTCCAGCGCGCGAATCTCGGACGCCGGCCGGAGACGGGCGACGAAATCGGTGCGCTGGGCGGCGGATTGCTGGAAGGTATCCAGGGCGCGCCCATCGATGAACCACTGGCCGCCGACGCGCTGGCCGGGCAGGCGGCCCTCACGCAGGTAGCGGCGGACCTGTTCGGTCGAACGGTCGAGCTTGCGGGCGGCATCGGCCACGCTGAACAGATTGGCGTTATCCATGATCTTCCTCGTGACATCGGGTCGCGAAGCGCGCCCATCTGCCCTGTCCGCGCGATGGGAGGATCCGGCGTCGTGGTCGACGGCGGAGGGATTTCGTCGTATACGACTACATGGTAGTGAGTCCGGGGCGGATCGGGCAAGGGGACGATGGTCATCCCCGGCCGCCGGAGCCGGCGTGCCAGTACGTGAGGATGGATGCAGATGCGCGATGGACAGGCGGCGCGATTCGCGCCGGAGCGAGTGGCCGAGGGGATCACGCTGCTGGACCTGGGGTTCCAGGGGCAGGCGGGGGCGATCGGTGCGTACGTCGTGGAGGGGAAGGATGGCTTCGCCCTGATCGAGACGGGACCGACCTCGACGCGGGCGAATCTCGAAGCCGGGCTCGCGGCGATGGGCGGGTCGCTGGCCGATGTGACGCGGCTGGTCCCGACCCACATCCACCTCGATCACGCCGGGGCGGTCGGGGGACTGCTGCGCGACTATCCCCGCATGCGGGTGGCGCTCTACCCGATTGGCGCGCCGTTCCTGACCGATCCGGAGCGGCTCGTAAAGAGCGCGGGGCGTCTCTACGGCGATGCGATGGATCGCCTCTGGGGTGAGGTCGTCGGGTTCGATCCGGATCGGGTCGACCTGGTAGAGGACGGCGACCGGATCGACCTGGGCGGGCGGACGCTGCTGGCGCGGCACACGCCGGGCCACGCGGGGAATCACCTCGCGTTCCTCGACGAGCGGACGGGCACCCTGTTCACGGGCGATGCGGCGGGCGCGCGGATCGCCCCGCTCTCCTGGGTGCTGCCGACGGTCTCGCCGCCGGAGATCGATTTCGACCTCTGGCGGGGGACGGTCGAGACGTTGCGCTCGCTCGGGGCGGCCCGGCTGGCGGTGACGCATTTCGGCGTGTTCGACGATGTGGACGCGCATCTCGACCAGGTCGTGGCGAACGGCGAGGCGGCGCTGGAGGCCGTACGGCAGGGCCTGACGACGGGCGGCAGCGAGGACGAGGTGACGGCCATCCTGCTCGACCGGGAGCGGGCCGTGGTCGTCCAGGAGCGTGGTGGCGAGGACGCCGCGCTCCTGGCCCGGATGGAACTGGCGATGCCCACCTGGCTGGCGACACTGGGGTTGCAGCGGGTGCTGAAGAAGCGCGGCGAACTGGAGGCCGGGGCCTGACGAGGCGGGAACGCCCGGGCATTCCCGCCTCGTCGTGGTCGTGTCAGGCGTCGTGCCGTGGCAGGGCGCGGAGGGCCGACGGCCGGTCGTCGGGCGCGGCGGGACGGTCGTGGTCGACGCCGCAGCCGGTGCACCGGAATCGGATCGCCTCGTCCCCGATCAGGAGGACGGGTTCCATCGGCATCCCGCAGGCGGGGAGGTCGAGGTCGGACTCCGTGTGGAAGGACCAGAGGCAGCGCGGGCAGTGATCGCGCTCGCCCCCATCGTCCAGCGGGAAGACGAGCAGTTCGCAGTGGATGCACCGGAAGGCATCGTCCCAGTCGCGGGAGGCCTCCGGGTACTGGCTGGCACGGCGAGGAGGGTTGGCCGGGTCGCGCCGGCTGGGCTCGCCGATGCGTTCGCGGGCCGGACGGTCGTCGTCAGCCCAGGGATCGTCGCCGGGAATGTCGGGAAAGTCGGTCATCGGGATTCGTCCGCGGTGAGGAAGGCAGGGTCGATCAGGTCGCGCCAGGCGGCATCGTCGGCGGTGGGGTCCTCGCCAAGGACGGGCAGCTCCTCGATCAGCACCGGATTGTCGTCGGCGGCGATGCGGTTCGGGCTCTCCTTGCCGCAGGTGTTGCAGCGATGGAGGATCATCTGCTCGCCGTTGCGCCGAAAGAGGGTGCCGACCGGCGCCATCATGCCGTGGCAATCGCTCTTGCGGTCGCCGGGCATGGTGTCGTCGACGTGGCGGGAATAGAGGCAGTTCGGGCAGTGGTTGCGCTGGCGGCCGCCGCTGACGGGCGCGCCGATGAACTGCTTGCACTTGCCGCACTTGAACGCCTGGTCGCGTTCGGAGCGGGGAGAGAACTCGATGCGGGAGCGTCCACCACCTTTGCGGCGGCCATTCCGGCCCCGCTGGGCGTCGTCATCGTCAAGATCGTCATCGGTCCAGATGGATCGGTCGTAGGGCACGGGGGGGAACTCCGGATGGCGTCGGAAGCGACGCGGATGCACACCGACACCGCCTCTCCGGGTCGGACAGGCGGAGCAATCGTCTGCAATGGCATCGGGGGGAGGGATACGGTCGCGGCAAGGGTGTCGCCGCCGTGTGCGGGGACGTCAGGCGCGTGAGGAATCCATCCACCCGATGCCGGGCGCAAGGGCCAGTGAGGTCGAAGGCGTCCGCATGATGCGGCTCGTTTCCAGGTCGGGCGATCCCGACAGCGGTCCCCGGCCGGCAACGGCGTCAACCGGGTCCAGGGGCAGGGCGTCGAAGGGCGTTCCTTCTGCCTTGCGTCGATGGATGCAAGTGTAGCAAGTTTGGCAGCGAACGGAACCGGGCTGGTCGGCGGGCGAGGGATCGACATCGCCACAGGATGAAGTGAGGCGACGCGATGATCGATCTGCTGTTGTTGGGCAACGGGGCGATGATGCCGCTGCCGCAGCGCTGGCTCTCCAGCCTGCTGGTGCGCGTGGACCGGAGCCTGATCCTCTTCGATTGCGGGGAGGGGACCCAGATTCCCTGGCGGACGTACCACTGGGGGTTCAAGCGGCTGGACGCGATCTGCCTGACCCACCATCACGCCGATCACATCGCGGGCCTGCCGGGCCTGTTCTACACGGTCGCGAATGCCGGACGGACCGAACCGATGACGATCTACGGGCCGCCGGGCACGATCGAGATCGTCAAGGGGCTGCGGGTGATCGCGCCGGACCTGCCGTACGATATGATCGTGCAGGAGCTGGAGGGCGGATCGACCTTCGCGCTGCCGGGCGGGTTGCAGGCGCGGGCGGAATGGGGGCTGCATCGCATCCCGGTGCTGGCCTATCGCGTCGAGAAGCCGCGCCAGCGGGCGTTCGACGCCGAGAGGGCGACGGCCCTGGGGATCCCACGCGAGCATTGGGAGGCGATGCGATCGGGAGCGAGCGCGACCGTGAACGGAATGGAGATTCCGGCGGACACCGTGCTGGGACCGCCGCGCCGGGGTGTCTCCTTCGCGTTCGTGACCGATACCCGTCCGATGCCGGAGCTGGTGAGGCTGGCGGAGGATGTGGACCTGTTGATCTGCGAGGGCACCTACGGGGACGACGCGGACCTGGAGAAGGCGGAACGGCACGGGCACATGACCTTCTCGCAGGCAGCCTCGATCGCGCGGGAGGCGGGCGCCGGAGCGCTCTGGCTGACGCACTTCGGGGCGGGGATGACGGACCCGGCGGCGTTCCTCGACCGGGCGACGGCGATCTTCCCGAAGGTCGTGCTCGGCGCGTCCGGGCTGACGGGGCAACTGGCCTTCGGGAGCGGCTACCGGACGGTCTCCTCGGACGGGGATACCTCCCGACCGCCGGTCCCGGTCCGCGTGGGGTAGGTGCAGGCCGGTCCCGGCGGGTGCGATCAGGCGACTCGCCCAAGACCCCCGGACGGGCATTGACGCCCGTGCGGGGGCCGGGTATCGTGCCACTCCAGAAGGTCGCTGCGATTGTATACAGTATGCGGTTGGCGCCGCTCGCCGCAACGTGTCCCAGGCGCAGGGCCGGTACCCCGTTCGCGGACGGCGCGGAGCGCACGCCGTCGTTCGCCGCTCGCTTCACCGCAGGAGACGATTCCGTGGGCTTTGGCAACACCGACTGGTTCGTGCACGATCGCTTCGGGCTCTTCATCCATTGGGGCCTCTACGCCCTGCCTGCCCGCCACGAGTGGGTGAAGCACCGGGAACAGATCACCGAGGATGCCTACGACCGCTATTTCGCGCACTTCGATCCGGACCTCTACGATCCGGCGCAGTGGGCGAAGGACGCCAAGGCGGCAGGGTTCAAGTACGCCGTCATCACCTCGAAGCACCACGAGGGCTTCGCGATGTGGGATTCGCAGGTCACGGACTACAAGGTGACCAACACCCCCATCGGGCGCGACCTCATCAAGGAGTGGACCGAGGCCTTCCGGGCCGAGGGCCTGAAGGTGGGGTACTACCACTCCGTGATCGACTGGCACCATCCCGACTACCTCGTCGACCGCATCCACCCGCGCCGCGACGATGACCGCGAGGCCCTCAACGCCGGTCGTGACATGCGCAAATACACCGAGTACCTGCACGCCCAGGTGAGGGAACTGCTCTCCAACTACGGCAAGATCGACATCATGTGGTTCGACTTCACGCCGCCGGACAAGAGCAAGGCCGACTGGGATTCCGAGAACCTGGTGAAGCTCGTCCGCGAGCTGCAGCCGGACATCATCATCAACGACCGCATCGACTACCCGGAATCGGCGGACTTCGTGACGCCGGAGCAGTACCAGCCGAAGGAGTGGCCGACCCGCAACGGCGAGCGCGTCACCTGGGAGGCCTGCCAGACCCTGAACGGCTCCTGGGGCTATGACCGCGACAACCTCGACTGGAAGTCGCCGGAGATGCTGATCCAGCTGCTGATCGATTCGGTGGCGAAGGGCGGGAACGTCCTCCTGAACGTCGGCCCGACCGGGCGCGGCGAGTTCGATCCGCGCGCGCGGGCGACGATGGCCGCGCTGGGCGAGTGGCTGCGCGTGAACGGGCGTTCCATTTACGGCGCGACGGCGGAAGAGGCGCTGACGGCGCCGGTCGATTGCCGGTACACGCGCCGCGGGAACCGGCTCTACCTGCACGTCTTCAACTGGCCGATGCGCCACATCCACCTGGAGGGCCTCGGCGGCGGCAGGATCGAATACGCGCAGCTGCTGCACGACGCCTCCGAGATCCACTACACGGAGAGCGACCCGCACCAGCAGGCGCAGAACACGACCCCGGCTGGTGACGAAGGGATCGTGACGCTGGAGCTGCCGATCCAGAAGCCGGAGGTGCTGGTGCCGGTGATCGAGCTCTTCCTCGCGGAGTAGGTCGTTCAGCACATCTTCAGACCGGAAACGGCCCCGGAGCGATGGCATCGCTTCGGGGCCGTCCTGCGGTCAGTGGGCATTCCGTCGCTGGGCCGCTCCGGATGGCGACCGGCGAACGTGGTCGGCAATCACCCTGTCCCGTCGCGGCGATAGATGCGGACGCCGTCCGCGTTGTAGACCTCGCTCCAGCCCGCGCCGGGGAAGTTCGGGTCGCTCGCGCCCGGGAAGGGGCCGGGGGCGCAGAGCGTGCCGGGGGAAGCGCGATCGGGTGACGATGGCCCGGATGTCTCGTCCCGGCCGATGTAGATGAGCGTGATGCCGTACCGGTCCAGGAGCTCGGTGCTCGGGGTGCCGGCGGCGAAGAGCGCATTGATGTCGGTGATGCGCTGCGCCATCTCCGTGTTGATGTTCGGATCGGAGAGGTGCCACTGCGCCTCGTGATCCTGCCAGCCGAGGATCGTCGGGATGCCGGTCGCTCCGGCCGCCCGTCCGATATCCGCCGACCAGCTGCATCCCCCGGCGGCCAGCATCACGTCGTTCTTCTGGCCGTTGTCGTAGAGCCACTGGATCGCGCCGTATTCGCCCGGCGCGGACCATGCCTCGGCGGGGTTCTCCACATAGGCGAGGCCATCGAGGCCCAGCCATGCGCGGTCCTTGTTGCGCCAGTCGAGATACTGCGAGGTCGCGATCGCCGGGTAGACCAGGCCGATCGCCATCACCGCCGCCGTGACGACGCTCACCGCGATCAACGCACCGCGTTCGGCCACGAACGAGCGCACGGTCGCCCAGATGCAGATCACCGCCACCGCCGAAGCGACCGCGAAGAGGATCCAGACCTGGTAGTAGAGCTTGAAGATCGTGTTCATGCGGCTGCCGTAGATGTCGCCGAGGTAGACGAACTCGGGGATGATGGAGATCAGCGAGCCGACCGCGAAGAGCGCCAGCGCGGCGTTCGCCGCCGTCACACGCGGGTCGCGCTGGATCAGCACCACCGCTGCCACGATGATGAGGCCGCAGAGGGTCAGGACCGGCATCGGGATGAGCAGCCCGGCGAAGAGGACGAGCACCGCCGCGCCGATCGCGAACTTCGTCTCCAGGGGGTCGGTCTTGGCGTGGCGACGGTTCCAGAACTCGAGGCCGACCAGGATCGCCGCGATGGTCCAGAAGAAGCCGAACATCCCCATGTATTCCTCGAACGAGGTGCGCTCGCCCGTGTAGGAGACCACCGACTGGAGGATGCCGCCCACCACCGGCAGGCCGGAGAGGGCGCTGAACGGGCCGTTCAGGTCCTGGCGGGTGGGGGCTTCGAAGCGGGCGTAGAAGGGCAGCCAGGCGATCACCGCGCTCAGGCCGAGGCCGACCACGCCGAGGAGGCGGTCCTTCCAGCCGAAGCCGTGCATCCCGGCGATGAGGGCGATGGCCGCGACCAGCAGGTAGGTCGGCATGTCCCACGAGTTCATGGCATAGAGGACACCGACGATGCCGCCGGTCGCGGCGATGCGGGCGATCGTCGCCACGTTCCATTGCGCGGGGGTGTCGTCCTTCGCGGACGCTTTCGCGTCACGGAGGGCGGGAATCGCGGGGATGGCGAGCGCCCAGGCGAGGGTGAGGGCGACGAGGGTGTAGGGCAGGGCGAGCAGGTGGGGATGGAGGTCGCCGAGGACGAAGCTGAAGGCCGGGAACTCCGAGATGATCGTGTCGGTCTTGTCCGCCGCGTCGTGGATGAAGCGGGAGGCGGTCCAGCCGATGCCGGAGAAGTAGAACGATGTCCACTGGGTCGACCACTGGGAGATGCCGGTGAAGACGCTCCAGGGATTGCCGAGCAGGACGACGAAGACAAGGCCGATTACGCCGGCGACGCGGCTGACGCGCTCGCCCCAGAAGCGGGCCACGATGTTGCCGACAAGCCCCGCTGCGGCCACCCCGGTCATGGCGAAGATGGTGGCGAGGCCGAGGTTGAAGGCATCCCACGGCACGACGCCGGCGAGTTTCGCGATGGCGGCGAGCACGACGTAGCCGAGGTAGTAGTAGTTGATGCCGTTGCCGGCGAACCAGGCGTCCTCCGGTGGCATGTGGGTGGCGCGCATGGACGAGGCGAGCATCATGAGGTCGCCGGGTTTCTCCTGCTCGTTGATCTGGGGCGCGTAGCCGCGGAACCAGATGAAGAGCAGGAAGAGGGCAAGGAAGCCGGCTTCGGCGATCGCGAGATGCCGGAGCGCGGTGCGGTCGATCAGCCCGGCCCGCCAGCCGAGCGCCCACGAGGCGCCGCCGACGAGCACGATGGTGGCGATGAGGGAGGCATCCGAGAAGGGAACGAGACCGCTGCCGATCCCGGAGAGGTACCACGCGGGCCAGATCGCGATCAGGAGCGAGACGGGACGCACGATGCTGGCGCCGCGATCGGCGAGCCCCCGGCCGAGCCAGAAGACGGCGGGGGCGAGCGCCACGGCGATCACCAGGGAAACGAGGTACCAGCGGAGGGCGATGTCGATCCAGTCCACGCGGCGTCATCCCGGTCGGGTGGAACGCCGCCGGCTGGTGGCGTTCGCGGCTGAGGCAGTAGTCGTCGTCGGAGATGGCTCTGGGCCAGCGGTCAGGACCGGCGGCCAGCCGACCCGCGGGAAGTGTACTCCGGGCGCTGCCTGCGGTCGGCCCCGGACTGTGCCAGAATCGGGACGAGTGACCTCGCGTGGACAAGGAGCGCAGGATGACGATCGAGACCGGGCCAGGCGAGCCGCTGGCCGGACCGTGGCGCGTGGAGCCGCTGGACGCGCTGCCGGGAATGCTTGGTTGGGACGCGGACGCGTCGCGGGAACGACCGTGGGTGATCGCGGTGGACGGCCGGAGCGCGGGTGGGAAATCGACGCTGGCGGCGCGGTTGGCGTGCCAGGTACCGGGCGCGGTGGTGGTCCACACCGACGACATCGCCTGGCACCATTCGTTCTTCGACTGGAGCGACCTGCTGGTCGATGGCGTGCTGAGTCCTGCCCGGAGCGGGGTGGCGGTGCGGTACCGCCCGCCGGGCTGGGAGACGCACGGGCGGGCGGGGGCGATCGAGATTCCGGCGGGATGCCCGTTGCTCGTGGTCGAGGGGGTTGGCGCGAGCCGGCGGGAGGTCGCGCCGTGGATCGACCGGGCGATCTGGGTGCAGTCGGACTTCGCCGAGGCGAAGCGGCGGGGACTGGTGCGGGATGGCGGCACCGACGAGGCGGTGGCGTTCTGGGACGAGTGGATGGGGGAGGAAGTCCCGTTCCTGGAACGGGATCGTCCGTGGGAGCGGGCGTCGGTGATCGCGTGCGGGACACCGGAGTTGGCCCACGATCCGGAGCGGGAACTGGTGGTGGCGCGGGGTCCGATCGTGCCTCCAATGGGGCCGGCCGTGTCTTGACCGTGTGTCACACCCTCTCATAGGCTGGGAAGGAGCCGGGAATGTGGTGTCCCGGCGCATCCCTGGGAGAGGAGACCCTGCATGCCCCGCCGTTTGTGGTCGCTTGTGGCAGCTTTCGCTGTCCTTCTATCAATCGTTACGTTCGGGCAGTCCGCTGCTGCCCAATCGTCTGGCGCTACCGTCACCCTTGATGTGTGGACCTGCAACATGACGGGCGGTCTTCCGGGTATGACCGTGGACGATGTGGTGAACCCGAGTGGAACCGGGCGAAACTGCGTTGAGGGGGCGGCCGGTATCGCCTCGATCACCTTGAACGGGATGGCGGGAACCATATCGGGGTCGCAGGTCGTGTGGAGCGATGTTTCTGGCGATGTCGAAATCTTCGCCCCCGTGGCGGCTGTCAGTGGCGGTTCCCGCTCGATCACTGAGGACACGAACCTCGTCGCGACGTTCTACATCTCGGATATCACGCCGACTCCGGGAACTCCTGGCCAGGTCAACATTGGAATCGATCAGTGCCATGTGGCTACTGGCCCACAGAGCTGGATCGGGATCGGAGCCCCCGAGGGCTTCAGCGACTGCTTTGCCGTCACGGTCGCCGACAAGGAATGGGGGCTCCGCATCGACGGCACGCGACCAACCAGCTTCAGCGGTAACGTTGCGACGTGGTCGGGTCTCTCGAATGGAGCCCATGTGGCAACGACAGAATCTGGTGCTCGATATGAGTTCACCATTCAGGACAACGAACTGTTCTTGAGCGCGATCTTCGGGCCGAACGGAGCCGCCTCGGGTGGGGGGTCATCCGTCGCGACCGTGACCCCCGCGCCGAGCCTGCCGAACACCGGTGTCGGCGCGGAGGCGGCCGGCGGAACGCCAGTGGCCGCCCTCCTTGTCGCCTCGCTGACCATGCTGACCCTGGCCGTGGCTGGTGGCCTGCTTCGCCGCACAGACCGGTCGTAAGGCTCGGACGATTCCCGGTTCGATCATCTGGTTGAACGCCCGCACCTCCCACTCGATGTCAGAGGAGCGGGCGTTAAACGTAGCCTGCGGGAGTCCTTCGCCATGATGCCCTGATGTCATCCCGAGTCAGGTCAGATCAGGCCGCGACGGATCGCCTCGGCGACGGCGTGGGCGCGGTCGACGGCACTGAGCTTGGCGAAGATCACCTGCAACCGCTTCTTGATCGCGATCTCGCTGCGGTTCATCGCGATGCCGATCTCGCGGTTCGTCGCCCCCTGGCTGGCCAGGCGGAGGATCTGGCGGTCGTCCTCGGTGAGGTCGGCGTCGCGCGTCGTCTTCTCGCGGGCAAGGTCGCCGAACTCCTCCAGCACGCCGTCCAGGAGTTCCGGGCTGAGCGCGCGGCGGCCCCGCGTGGCATTGCGGATGGAGGCAATCAGCTCGTCGGACGGGGTGCTCTTCAGCAGGTAGCCATCAGCGCCGGCCTCCAGCGCCTGCCGGACGTAGGCCTGGTCGCCGTAGGAGGTGAGGACGAGGATGGCGCCGCCGAACTCCTGCTCGCGCAGGCGGCGGGCGGCCTGGATACCGGTCGCGCCGGGCATCCGGAGGTCGAGCAGGATCACATCCGGCTTGAACGCCTTTGCCTGGGTGAGGGCGGACGCGGCATCGTGGGCGGTGGCGGTGACGGCGATGTCGCCGGCGGCGTCGAGGAGCTTGCGGAGGCCCTCGATCACGACGGGGTGATCGTCGACGAGCATCACGGAGATCATGGGACAGGTCGTTCCTGGGTATCGGGCGGGGCGGCGTCCGGGCCGGCAGCGGGACGATCGTCCCGGTCGGTGCTCGTGACCTCGATCAGTTCGGAGATGACGACGTCGGACAGCATGTCGCCGGTCTCCGCCCGCTCGATCACGATGGCGCTGCCGCCTCCCGGCTTGCTGACGATCTTGAAGGTGGCGCCGATCGCCGCCGCCCGCTCGCGCATCGACAGGAGCCCGAGCGAGGTGGGGCGGTACGACATTGCGGGGTCGAACCCGACGCCGTTGTCCTTGATGGTAACGCGGAGGATGCCGTTGGTCGACTCCAGCCGCACCACAGCCTCGTCGGCGCTGGCGTGGCGGACGACGTTGTGCAGCGCCTCCTGGACGATGCGGTAGAGGCCAAGGCGGACTTCCGGCGTCTGCGGCGGCAGGTCGTTCACGACTTCGAGGCGGCAGGAGAGGCCGGTGCGGGAGAAGCTCTGGATGAAGGCCTCGATCGCGGCGACCACGCCGATGTCGTCCAGGTCGGGCGGGCGCAGGTCGAAGATGACGCTGTGGATCTCGTCCGACGCCTGTTCGAGCAGGGAGTTCACGCTGGCGAGGGTCTCCTCGCGTTCCTCGACCGGCGAGGAGCCGTTGCGCATCTGGAGCGCCCGCGCCTGGTAGAGCGCACCGGTGATGAGCGGGGAGACGGCATCGTGGATGTCCCCGGCGATGCGGCGGCGCTCGTCCTCCTGCAGGCGCAGGGTGCGCCGGAGCAGGTTGCGCATCTGCTCGGCCTGGTGGGAACGCTCGACCTGGCTTTCCTCCAGGCCGTGCATCTGGGTGGCGAGCTGGTCGCCCATGTCGGCGAGGGCGATGCTCAATGCCCGGATCTCGCCGCCGCCGACCGGTTCGTTGTTGACCGAGAAATCCCCCTGTTTCATCGCGGCGGCGCGGGCGGCGAGTGTCCGGAGCTGGCGGGCCGAGTATTCGCCGAAGATGACGGCGAAGGTGAGGATGACGATGCTGGCGAGCAGGAGCGCGGCGAGGCTCTGGATCACGAGCGACCGCGAGTAGGTGCCGGGCGCGGGGCTGGTGACGATGGTGGCCCAGTTGGTGACATCCGACTGGATGGGCGCGAAGACCCCGAGGCGTTCGTCCCCGTTGGCGTCGGTGCTGGTGAAGTTGCCGGTATCGCCTTCCAGGGCCTGGCTGATGTGGTCGCTCTCGCTATCGAGGAAATAGGGGATGTTCTTGGCGATACCGGCGGTGCCGACGATCAGCCCTTCCTTGCTCACGACCGCGATCTCGGTCTTGCCCCGCGCGTAGGGGACGACGAGCGATTCGAGGTAGGAGACGTTCACCACGGCGGCGATGGCGCCGATGTTCTTCCCCTGTGCGTTGTCCTGCCCGCTCGTTGGCGTGGGCGTGACGGTCGGGGTCGGGGTGACGGTGGCGTTCATGCCCGTCTGCCCGCTGGCGGTGGAGATGGGATAGGTGATGACGAGGACCGTGCGGTCCTCCGTATCGTGGATTGGCTGGGAGATGGAGGGCTGGCCGGTCTCGATCGTCTGCGCGAGCTGGGTCTGGATCGAGTCCTGGAGGGTGGTGGGGGCCGGGCCGCTGGTGATGACCAGGGCACCCTTGTCATCGAAGATCAGGAGGCCGGCGAGGTCGGTGCGGGCGTCGCGGGTGAGGGCCAGCACGCGCGTGGTATCAGCGTTGGCATCGGCGAAGGAGACGACTTCCGGCTGGGAGGAGAGTTTCTGGAGAGTGGCGACGACGCCGTTGAGATAGCCCGACATCACCTGGCCGGTGAGGTTGGAGATGGTCGTCTCCGAGTTGACGATCTGTTCGGTGTTGCGCTGGATGCCGCGATCGAGGAAGAAGACGACGACCAGGACGAGGGGAATGAGACAGGCCGTCGCGAAGAGGACGAGCCGAGTCCGGAGCGACCAGTGCCTGGTCATGCGATGGTCCGGAAGCGGATGAACGGAACGGTGGGCATACGAGGAAGCGCCTCCTGCGGGAGAGGGTCGCACCAGGGAGCGACCGGGCGGCTGGGGTCAGCGGGAGGCATGAGCGCATCGTGACCGGTGGAGCGCGCGCCGGGCGAAGGACGGAATGGATTCGGGGTCCCGGAGTCTGCCCTGGCGTCGAAGGAGCGTGACGAAAAGCGGGCACGACGTGTCTATTGTGCCAAGCTGGCGCAGGTGATTGCGATATACATGCGCACCGCTGAAGGTATCCGAAAGAGTCCCCC
>JBQCJS010000008.1:0-4130 GCA_051952485.1 Thermomicrobiales bacterium
TTCCCGGCCCCACCACTGACGGCAACAACGACGAGGCGGTCCAGGCCAGTGGGTTGCTGCGGTCGATCCTGAGCAGGTTGCCGGGTGAAATCGTGGTCTGGGGACCGGCATCAGTCACGATCAGGTCTCCGCTCGTCGTCACGATCAGGGCAAGCGGCTCGATCACGGCTGCTGGCAAGGGAGTCGAAGTCACGGCGAAGGGGGCGATCGTCACGTCGATGACGAAGGGGGCTGCCGGCCCGCCCGCCGAGGCAGGTGCCCCCCGATCGAGGATGAGCAGGTGTCCGTTCGTATCCCAGGTCATCGCGACGGGCCAGACCGTGCCAAGCGTGCCGCCCGAGGCGATCACGTTCGCAGCGAGAAAATCGGGAGAGGCGAGCTGGAAGAGCGCGGGCGATCCGCCGAAGACCGTCAGGTCGAGCACGTAGGCGTTCCAGGGCACGGCATTGTCGATCGCGATGGCAACCGGAGCGAGCAGATTCCAGGCCGGCGGCCCGATCGGTCGCGGGATCGGTTGGGCGCCCGTGAAGGTGTAGCGACCGTCGGGGGAGATTTGCCAGACATGCTGTTCGACAACCGGAGTCCAGCCGCCTGGTGACCCGAGATCGCCAACCAGCACGGTCTGGTCCGGTGCCAGGGCGAGGCAGGAGGGCCGGGTGATCCCTTCGAAATTCGCGACGAGATCGTGGGTGACCGCGTCTCGCCGTGCCGACGAGCCCTGGGACACGAGTGTGGTCAGGTGCTGCTGTCGGTTGGGATCGGGCACGAGCGTCAGGACGCTGTTGCCATCGTCGATCGCGATGCGTGGCTGGCGGGCGCCAATCGCCATGAAGTCGAGATAGCGGATCAGCCCATCCTTCAGCCCACGATACTGGTAGATATCCACGATCTCGCCAACCGCCTTCCGCCGCGTGTATTCGTCCCAGAGGTTCGGAAAGGAGAAGGAGACCCACGAGGCCAGCCAATCCAGGAACTCCGGCGGAGTGGTCCAGGGATCGTACAGACGGTGCAGGCGATCGAGCTGGGTGGTGATGGCATCGTGGGTGTGATCGCCATGCACGATGGGGATGGCGTCGTCGATTCCGGTGAGCAGCTTTTCGAAGATGCGCAGCATACCGGCAAGGGAGAAGGGCGCGGCAGGATCGTCCCCCTCCCAGAGAACGGGTGGCAGATAGCGAACCCAGGATGATTGCTCGCTCACGGCATCCTCCTACTGTGGCACCTGGGGCGGCACGTTCATCGATCCGAAGCAGATCAGTTCATAGTCGGTGACGCGAACCCAGGAGCCACCGCCACCAGGCACCGCGAGGTCAAAGGGTCGCTCGTTCGGGTTCCATGCCCCACCTGCGCCGATTGGCGGGAAGTGGTAGGCCGGGATTTCCGCCGACAGGGTGAGGGTCGAGATGAAGCCCACGTCGTCTGGCGGCTTGATCGCGGTGAAGATGTCCGGAATGAAGAGATGCTGCCCAACCTGCCAGCCAGTACCATCGAGACCGCCGTGGACCGGATGCAGGAACTGCACGATCCGGTTCTGGATAGCGGTGTAGGCCTCGGCGGCGTTGGCGATGTAGCCCTGGTCGATGGCGCGTTGCCAGACAAAGGCAATCACATCGACCCGGATCGGCAGGTAGCGCGGACCGGTAACCAGCAAGCGGGACGTCAGGCTCCGCCGCTGGTCCAGTTCGCGTTGTACTTCCCGGATCAGGTCCAGCGAGGGCCAGGGTCGAGGCACCGTCGTTCCCTGGTCCGGCACCACGATGACGTTCACATTGCCGGGTGAGCGGTCGATCGCTGCAAACGTCCAGGGGGTGCCGACATTCCAGGCCGCGCCATTGGCGGTGTCGTGCAGCATGGGCGGCAGGCAGCGGACGATCCGCACATCGGTCGTCGCCTCACGGGCCAGGTATTCGTAGTCTTCGGCAGTCACCGCGCGGTTGCGATTGCGGAAGACCTCCGGGGCACGCCGCTTGGTCTCCTCGATGGGTTCCTGGTCGGAGCCGCCATCGGCGGAAGAAAGGTTGCTGACCCCGATGATGTTCGCGACCGGGGTGCGCAGGCTGACGATCGCGCCCGCCCCGATGTTGCCAGAGATCCCGCCAGCGACGTAGCGATAGGTCGTGGCGACGATCGTGGCTCCCGTCGGCGGCATCGTTCCGTGCCCGAAAGGGCGGCTGGCGCTGAAGTCCCCGAACAGGATCTCCCCGGTCACCTCGTTGAGGCGGTAGGCATTCGCCGCACCGGCAGGCAAGACAGCGACCTGATCCCAGGGCACACCGGCCACCTCCACGCTGAGATGGTCGTACGGCGTGTCGGTATCCGGGCGCTTGTAGAGCGGCCAGTTCCGCAGGGTGCAGACCTGGTACGGCGCGCCGGTGCCGGTCCCGATCGTTTCAGGCGTCGGGATGGTCAGGGCGTTGTGGGCAGGGACACTGTTGAAACGAAGCGCGGCGATGTCGATGGTGACGGGCACGGCGGATGTGTTGGTGATTCGAAGCCCGATCCAGCCGTAGGGATCACCGACGACGTCACCGGGGGAGAGTGGGTTCATCCCGGCCCAGGTACCTGGTACCTGGCTGACCCAGCTCGCGGGCGGTGTGAAGGTCACGATCCCATCGTGCAGGAGCCCCTCCGTGCCATCGATGACTCCGGGAATCGCGGGCCACAACCAGGGTTGCGCGCCGGCGGCCGAGGAGACCCACGAGACGGTGGCCTGGGGAACCTGGGTGGCGATGTCACGTTGCACGGCCCGGCGCATCTGGACCCGGAGCTGGAAGGGATCGGTCGTCAGGACGGTGTCGAATCCGAGCATGAACAGGGCGGATTGCCCGAACGGGATGGTCAGCGTGATACCGGGCGCCGGCGGAGTAAGGAAGCGGGTGGTGAGATTCTGGTAGAGGAACGTCGCCGTGATGCCAGCACCGAGCACCACGTCGAGGTTTGTTGGCAGCACCGTGAGGTCTTCGTCGGTTTCGAAGATGACGGGCTGAGTGGTTTCGTTGCCGAAGGTCTGGGCCTGCGTGCCCTTGGGGACCACGACGGATGCGGCAGGAGCAGCATTCAGTGTGAGCAGGGTGCTGGCAGGCGACTCCGGGTCCTGGGTAATGCCCAGCAGATTGAGGAAGGCGACATAATTCTTGTCCGGCACGCGGTTCAGGCGATAGATCACCTGCTCCGTCATGAAGGCGAAGAGCTCGATCAGCGTCATCCCGATATCGCTCGGGTTGTGGTCGGTCCATTGGGGCGCATAGTCGGGGATCAGCGACCGTGCCTCATCCGAGAGGTCCTGCCACGTGCGATCGTCGAGGTTGGGTGGGAGGATGCGGCCGCGCACAGAATCGGTCATGGCTGTGGCTGCTCCAGGTAGTAGGGGTAGATCAGGCTGTGCTCATCCTGACTTGCCCGGATCCGGTAGTCGATGGCGATGACCAGTGCGGCGTTGGCGGGATCGTTGGTGACCGCGACGGACACCAGCTCGATTCGTGGCTCCCAGGTCTGCAAGCCCTCCTCGATGTAGTTGCGTGCTAGGTTGGCGGTCTGCAGGGAGTTGGGGGCGAAGAGCAGTAGCTTCAGGTTGCAGCCGAACGTGGGCCGCATTACCCGCTCGCCGTACTGGGTGCCGAGGATGATGCGAATGGACTCCTCGATCTTGCGTTGCCCGGCCGATTCCTGGATTCCGCCGGTCGGATCGATAACCAGGGGAAAGCTGGGACCTTGACCATAGGGATCATTGATCACGCGCGCCTCCTCACCTAGATCGCTGTCAGCCGGTTCTGGCTGGCCGTTCCGGACAGGGACCCGATCGCGGGACCGATGTTTCCGTCCGTCGTGCCGGCCACGGTATCCAGCAGCACGCCGATACCGGAGACGGTCAGTTTCGTGGCCATGCTGCTCGGCAGGACGGATACGACACGCAGGCACGGTTTCGAGGAGGGTGTGGTCGAGGTTGGCGTCTTGCAGCCAGCGATGGCACCGAGCCCATTCGGTCCGGCGGGAAGCGGTTGCACCAGCGCAGGGATCACCGGCGATCCATCCACCCGCAACTTCGCGGTCGATGCGGCCGCGACCTTGCCGCCGTGCGCCGTGGCGGCAGCCGGCTGGCAGGTGATCGTGCTGGTCAGGGTCATGACGAG
>JBQCJS010000009.1:0-13706 GCA_051952485.1 Thermomicrobiales bacterium
CATCACGCTCGGGGGCACGATGCCGGACCCGGCGGCCTTCGGGATCGGATTCGCGGCCACCGCGACCTTCATCGCGCTCCTCGCCGGGATGACCGCGGGCAAACCGGCCTATCTGTCGCTCGCCGTCGCCGGGGGTGTCGCGATCGCCACCGAACGATGGCTGCCCGGCCAGTGGTACATCCTCATCGGGGCACTGGCGGGACTCGCGGCGAGCATCGTCCTGGCCTCATCCGGAGGGCGCGCCGCCCCCGAACGGGCATCCCGATGACCGTGCCCGAACTCGCGATCACCGTCCTGGGCATGGCGATCATCCTCTACCTGACTCGCATCGGCGGCATCCTGCTGGCCGCCAGAATCCCGGACTCCTCGCCGGTCCTCGGCTGGATCGACCAGTTGCCAGCCGTGACGCTCATGGCCCTGGTCGCCCCGGCGATCGTCCGCGCGGGCTGGCCAGGCATGGCGGCGGCGGGAGTCGCCTGGCTGATCGCGAAGCGCACCGGGAACGTCCTCCTGGCGATGGTCACGGCCGTCGCGGTCATCGCGCTCCTGCAGCGAGTGGGATAGAGGGCAGTGTTCCCAGCGGTCGGTCGCCCGTAGGGGCAAGGACAAAGGGCCAGATGCATGCCGCACCTGGCCATCGCCTGTCGTCTGGATTCGGCGCGAGCCGTTAGGCCCGCAGGATGAACTCGGGAATCCCGAACACCGGATCGCGCATCCCCTCGACGTCGTTGCCGTGTTCCGCCACGCTCCGCTCCACGGCCCGGCGTACATCCTGCTCCGCCCGGTCCACCGAGCGTCGCCACTCGTCCGTCAGGCGCGCCGTCTCGATCTCCGCCTCGTACTCGTCGCGGTCCAGCTCCGTCAGCGTCCCGTCGAGATCCAGCCAGAGATCGAGTTCCAGGTCCACATCGCTGTAGTAGTTCTCCCGCACCCGCTCCAGCGGTCGCGAGAAGTTCACGTAGTAGCCGATCGAGGAGCCATCCGTCGTCGTGAAGCGCAGCAGCGAGAACCAGCGGTCCGGGAAGAACCACTGCTCCGCTCCCACCCGCAACACCGTCTCCACCCCAGCGGGGGTCCGCCGGGTCGCTTCGCGCGGACGGAAGAAGGTGAACCGGTGATGGAGGATGTCGCGCACGTCGTCGCCGAAGGGGACCTTCAGCCAGCCGCCCGCGATCTCGTATTCCCAGCAGGCCCCTTGCAGCTTCTGCTTGCGATAGAAGATACGCGGCGGTCGCGGCCGTGGGCGGGAAGGGGGAGGCGGGTCCGCGTCGAGCGAAGGCAGGATGATCGGAGCTGGCTCGGCAGGCAGCGTCACCGGGGACTCGTCGCCCACGCTGCCACCTCCGCTCGTGACTTCCGCAGCCGGAAGATCGCGTTCGGACGGAATCGCCGCATCCCTATCGCGTGTCTGGTCGCCGTCTGCGCTCATGGGCCTGGTCCCCGAGGCCGCCCGCCGGACCTATCGTCGTGACCGTGCTGGCTTCTCTGCTAACCCCAGCGGCGCGTGGGCGGGAAGCCCGGTGCGCCGGGGATACGTCTTCGGCGTCGGGGCGACCTTCTCGATCACCACCAGGCGCGTCTCCACCGATGACCCAGCCTCGGGCAAGATCGATGCCTCTACCAACCGGCCTCCCACCAGCGCACCCGCACGCTCGGCTGCCTGAAGCTCCTCGTCGAGGTCAAGCCCCTTGGGCAGCACAAGATACCCGCCAAGGGCCACAAACGGCAACCCCAGCTCGATCAGCGTCGGCAACGAGGAGACCGCCCGCGCCACCGCCACCCGGTACTGCCCACGGTATCCCGTGTTCCGCGCGATTTCCTCCGCGCGCCCATGCAGCGGACGCACGTTAGCCAGCTCCATCGCCTCCACGGCGTCAGCCAGGAATTGCACCTTCTTGCCCGTCGCGTCCATCAGCGTGAAGGAGAGATCTGGCCGCGCGATCGCCAGCACCATGCCCGGCAACCCGCCGCCAGTGCCGATGTCCAGCACCCGCCCGCCCGCCGCCACACGATCCGACAGCGCAGGCAGCAACCGCAGGCTCTCCAGGATCAACCGCCGCTCGATGCCGGGATAATCGCGCACCGCCGTCAGGTTCACCCGCTGGTTCCGCTCGTGGAGCAGGTCGCGATAGCGGGTCAGCAGCGCCACCTGCGCGTCCGTCAGGTCCGGCGCGCATGCTCGCCACAAGGCGGCCAGTTCATCCGGGGGAGTCGGTTCAGCCGGGAGGGGTTCTGGCTCCGGTTCGCCCGGCTGCCCGAGATCGTAGATGCCGTTCTCCCCCTGGCCCGCCGCCAGGTCGTCGCCCGACTGATGGTGAGGTTGGGGTGTGGCCGTGCCGATGGTCCCGTCGTCGGTCGGGGAGCCGGTCGTCTCAGGAGAGGGCAAGCGGCGAGTCCTTTCGCGGCGTCGTGACGCTGGTGGAGGCGGCTCGCTTCGCGGCCAGTGCCTGCTGCGATGCCGCAACCACGTCCTTCACGCCCAGCCCGGCCAGCTCGCGCAGCCGGTTCTGTGATGCCTGCTCGAAGATGCGGTCCGGCACGCCCAGCACCTTCACCGGGATGGCGATGCCCTCGCGGGCCAGCAGTTCCAGCACACCGGAGCCGAAGCCGCCCATCGCCGCGTTCTCCTCCACGGTCACGATCGCGCCGTGGCTTCGCGCCAGGGAGAGGATCAGGTCCTCATCCAGCGGCTTGACGAAGCGGGCGTTCACCACCGTGGCGTCGATGCCATCCGCCGCCAGCTCCTCGGCGGCGCGCTCCGCCGTCAGCACCATCGACCCGACCGCCAGGATCGCGACATCGCGGCCCTGGCGCAGCGTCTCCGCCTTGCCGATCGGCAGCACCCGGAGCGGATCGCTCATGCTCACCCCGACACCGGCCCCGCGCGGGTACCGGATCGCCGTCGGGCCGTCGGTGTAGGCCACCGCGGTCGCCAGCATATGCCGCAGTTCGTCCTCATCCCTGGGCGCCATCACCGTCATGTTCGGCAGCGCGCGCAGGTAGCTGAGATCGAAGACGCCGTGGTGCGTCCGTCCATCGTCCCCGGCGAACCCGGCGCGATCCATCGCGAAGATCACCGGCAGCCGCTGGATGCAGACATCGTGCACGATCTGGTCGAAGGCGCGCTGCAGGAAGGTCGAGTAGATGCCGCAGACCGGCCGCAGACCGGCGGTCGCCAGCCCGGCCGCGAAGGTCACGGCGTGCTGCTCGGCGATGCCGACATCGAAGAACCGGTCCGGGAAAGCCGTCGCGAACGTTCCCAGGCTGGTGCCGCCGGGCATGGCGGCGGTGATCGCATAGACCCGGTCATCCGTCTTCGCCAGCTCGATCAGGGTCTGCGCGAAGACATCCTGGTACTTCGGCGCCACCGGGGGCGATCCCGCCGGAAGCGGCTTGGTGGGGGCGCTCACGGCGTGGCTGCGCTCGCGGTCGGTCAGCGCCGGTTCGTACCCCTTGCCCTTCTTGGTTAGGATGTGAACGAAGGTGGGCCCCTGGATATCCCGCGCCCGCCGCAGCGCCTCGGAGAGCGCCTTCACGTCGTGACCGTCCACCGGGCCGATG
Source organism: Thermomicrobiales bacterium (assembly GCA_051952485.1). Classification (GTDB taxonomy): domain Bacteria; phylum Chloroflexota; class Chloroflexia; order Thermomicrobiales; family UBA6265; genus JASGDN01. The sequence continues at coordinate 3,562 of JBQCJS010000009.1, forward strand.
TAGGTGAAGCCCAGTTCCTCCCAGATCATCGAGTGATAGAGGAACTCCTTCACCGAGTCCTTCGTGCGCTTGCCGAATTCCACCAGCAGGTCGCCCTTCGGCAGGCGCTTCTCGATCATGTCGGCCAGCTCGTCCTTCGCCCGGTTGTAGCGGGTATCGGTCCGCACCCGGTCGAGGTACTTGCTCATGGCGCCCACGTTCGGGGCGATCGACATCTCGTTGTCGTTCAGCACCACGATGTAGGGGATGTCGAGATGCCCGGCGTTGTTCAGCCCCTCGAAGGCCATCCCACCGGTCAGTGCGCCGTCGCCGATGACCGCGACCACGGTGCCGCGCTCGCCTTCCGGCTTGCGCTGCTCCGCCACGGCCATGCCCAGCCCAGCGCTGATGGAGGTAGAGGCGTGCCCGGCGCCGAACGTGTCGTGCTCGCTCTCGTCGCGGGAGAGGAAACCGGAGAGGCCTCCTTCCTGCCGGATCGTCGGGAAGCGATCGCGCCGGCCGGTCAGCAGCTTGTGGACGTAGGCCTGGTGCCCGACATCCCACACCAGCTTGTCCTTCGGCGAATCGAAGACGTGGTGCAGCGCAATCGCTAGTTCGACCGTGCCGAGGCTCGCGCCGAGGTGTCCGCCCGTCTGCGTCACGATCTCGATCAGCTCGCCCCGGATCTCGGCCGCCAGCGCGGTGAGGTCGCGGGTGGACATCGCCGTCAGGTCGTCCGGTCCGTGCACGGTGTCCAGCAGCGGCGTCAGGCGCGCGCGGGTGGAGACGGCCTCGCCGGTCTGCTCGGTGACGGCGGATTTGCGGTCGATCTTGCCGCTCTGGTGGGCGTGGGTGCTCTTGGGGGATCGCGGCGTGGGCTCGGGCGTGCCGGACATGGTGGGAATCCTTGGTTGGAATGCGAGCCGCCGGCCCGGGATGGGCCTGACAGGCGCTGCGTCGCTGGCAAGCTGGACGCAGGCGCGGCGTCGGGGGCGTGGGCGGAATGAACGGTGGAGCGATGGGCGACGCCGTTGTGGCTTCGACGATGACGGGAAGGCGACGGATCGCACCTGCGAACGACTCTCGAAACGACCGATCGTCCGGTCAAGGTAGCAATCCGCGTTCCCACCGTCAAACCAGCGGAACGGCGCGGCGCTCCCGGCGCGACGACGGAACGTCCAAGTATAGCCTCCACGATGCTGGTCGCTGGCCGTGGCATCGGCGGATCGCGGCAATCAGGACATCGGCACGACGCCGCATTCCGCCGAACGTGAGCGGACTCATCCGGCACGCCACCCATCACGATGGCCTGCGGAACGAGGCCGTCAGTCGCTGGCCAGCACGACGATGGTGATCAGGATGATGAGCGCGATTGCCAGCACTGCACTGCCGATCCGGATCTGCTGCCCCAGATCTGGTCGCTCGCCGTCCTGCATGGCCAGCCATCGATCCACCATCGCCCGCTGGATCGCCTCTCGCACCTGCGGGCTCGCCATCGAGATCGGTACGAGCACCGCCGGCTCCGTCCGGGTATCGTCCAGGATGGCCGCGGTCGGATCGACAGTTGTCGCTATCGTCCCCGGAGAAGTGGACGCATCGTTGGAGGTCACCGGGTCCAGCAGGTCCGACGCTGGCGGTGCATCCAGGACGGTTGCCCGCGATTCGGGGGGCGCCGTGACTGCCGGATCGGCGGGAGAGGGCGCGGGTGGCGGCGCGGTGCTGGGGGTGCCCGGCGTGGGCTCCGTCCCCCGGGGCGCAACAGAACTCGACGGTGCCTGGAAGAGGCTCGCCCGGCGCGCTGCCTCCTCCCGCCGTTCGCGCTCTCGGCGCTCCATCTCCTCCTGCCGAGCACGATCGCGCTCCGCCCGTCGCCGTGCCTCTTCCTCGTCCCGTTCGCGGCGACGATTCGCCTCCTCGTCGGCGACGGACAGCATCCCGTCGCGGTGGTCACTTGGCACGGCCCGTCCTTGACGAATTCGTTGTCTCTCTTGTCAGGACGCGCTATCGCGATAGGATGTTCCCCAACGCACTCAACCGATCCCGATTCCGATGCCGCCCCACCCATGCGGAGGCGGGCCGCACCGACCCAAGGAGTTCGACGATGGCGCTGGAAACGGTCTTCTCGACGGAAGCATCCGCGGTGGTCTTCGGGCCGGGCGCCACCCGCGAGGTCGGTCCCCGCATGAAGGCCCTCGGCTGCAACCGGGTCCTGCTCGTCACCGATCCCGTCCTCGTCCAGCTCGAACCCGTCGCCGTCGCGCTGGAATCACTCCGCGCCGCCGGGGTGGACGTGGAGGTCTTCTCCGATGTCCGGGTCGAGCCGAACGACGCATCGTGGGCGAAGGCGATCGCGGTCGCCCAAGCCGGCAACTTCGATGGCTACGTCTCCGTCGGCGGGGGCTCGGCGATGGACACTGCCAAGATCGCCGACCTCTACGCCACCCACCCCGCCGACTTCCTCGATTACGTCTACCTGCCGCTCGGTCACGGCATCCCGGTGCCCGGCCCCCTGAAGCCGCACATCGCGATCCCGACCACCGCCGGCACCGGCGCCGAGACCACCGGCAACGCCGTCTTCGACCTCACCACCCACCACGTGAAGACGACCGTCTCCCATCGCTACCTGCGCCCGACCCTCGGCATCGTGGACCCGGACAACACGCGCACGATGCCGCCGCTGGTTGCCGCGGCCAGCGGGCTGGACGTGATGAGTCACGCGCTGGAGTCGTTCACCGCCAGGCCCTACAACACCCGCGAGGCGCCGGAAGACCCGATGAAGCGCACGGTCTACCAGGGCGCGAACCCCCTCAGCGACATCTGGTCCGCCCGCGCGATCGAACTCTGCGCCACCTACCTCGTCCGCGCCGTGATGGACCCGGAGGATGAGGAGGCCCGCACGAACATGATGCTCGCCTCCACCACCGCCGGCATCGGCTTCGGCAACGCCGGGGTCCACCTCCCCCACGCGATGTCCTACCCGGTCTCCGCCCTCGCCCGCGACTACTTCCCGGAGGGCTACCCGGACGATCACGCGATGGTGCCGCACGGCATCTCGGTCATCCTCACCGCGCCGGCGATCTTCCGCTGGACCGCGGAGGCCAACCCGGACCGCCACCTGGAGGCCGCCCGCCTGATGGGCGTCGACACCCGGGGCGCCGCCCCGGAGGACGGCGGCGCGTTGCTCTCCGGCTTCCTGGTGGACCTGATGAAACGGGTGGAGATGCCGAACGGCCTCAACGGCGTCGGCATCACGGAGGACGACCTTCCGGCGCTCGTGAAGGGAACCATCCCCCAGCAGCGGATCACCCAGCTCTCGCCCCGTCCCGCCACGGATGGCGACTATGCCCTCATGTTTCGGGAGGCGATGCGCTACTGGTAGGAGGGCGCAGCCGGACCAATGCCCCCAACTGTCGCCGCTCCTCTCCAGAGTTGCCGGGCAAGGAGCGTGGGGCCGGAGCGGGGTGCCCGCGGGGTCAGGCTGCCAGCCGGTGCAATCCCGCCAGGGTCTTCTCCGCCCCGGCGATGTTCCGGCCCGGCTCCCCGATCAGCTTCAGGATCGCCATGCCCCGCGCCTCCCGGAAGTCCACCAGCTCCGTCACTTCGGTGCGACCGTCCGCCAGCGGTCGCAGGTCCCATTGCCAGACGTAGCCCGCCGGGTGCCGCCAGGAGACCCGCCGGTCCTCGACAACCTCCACCGCCGTGCTCTTCACCTTGTAGGGGATGCCGAACATCCGCATCTTCACCGTGAAGGTATCGCCCGGTTGCAGCCGGTGCGGTCCGTCCACCTCCGCGCCCACCGTGCCGGAGCCGTCCAGCTCATGGTGCCGATGGGGATCGACCAACCGCGCGAAGAGGTCCGCCGCCGGAATGTCCACCACCGTCGCGCGGGCCAGCACATCCGGCCCCCGGTCCACCGTCGCCACCGCTGGCGATGCCGGCATCGTCGTGCTCGCTGCCGAAGCGGGTGTTGTCATCGTCTGCTCCTGTTCCCTTACGTGCGCGTGTGCGGGGCTGCCCTGGAAGGTCAGCCACTGGCATCGTCGATCTCCGCGATCATCGCCCGCCGTGGCCTGCCACTGGTCGTCCCTGGTGGAGACCGTCCAGCGGATCACCGGCTCATCCCCCGGTGAGATCATCCGGCTGGCCTCCAGACACAATACATCCACGAGAACGTACACTGTCACAGGACCACGCGACCGCCACCGGACGGACGCCGGTCCGCTCCGGGGCGAGCCGCCGCCGGTGAGGGTTCTGACGACGACCGGTCGCAGAATCGACACACCATCGGCATCGCACCCAGGCATACTCGGTCAGGACCCTGGACGGTTGGCCCAGCGCATCGGTCCGCACGGACTATGGGACTTCGGCGCGCCAGCCGCTACCATCACCAATGAAGCCAGTTGTGGGACTGTGCTTCCGGCCGCCCTTCGTGCGGCATCGTCCAACTGGATGCCGCGAGGCCCTGCCCGCCGCATCCGCTGTTCGGGGAGTGGTACGTGTCGATCCTCAAGCCCGCCGCACGGCGAGAAACATCCGAAACGGGACCTGTGGAGACCCCGGTGCTGCCAGATGGCACCCGCCCGCAGGAGTACGTCCTCTCCCGCGCGATGCTGGGCAAGGCATTCTGGGCGTTCCTCCGCCACCGGAAACGCAATACCTGGGCCGACGCCACGGCCGCCATCGAGAGCCTGGAGAAGCCGCCGGTCATCCTTGGCATCGAGCATGTCCCCCTCTCCGGCCCCGTCGCCTTCCTGCCCAATCACTACGAACGGAAGGATGCCGTCTGGGTCGGCTGGGGAGCGATGGCCCTCACCACCGCCATTGCCCGGCATCGCCAGCCCGCCGATCTCGGGCAGATGCACTGGGTGATGACGGATACCTGGGCCGATTGCTACGTCGGGCCGTTCCACGTCGATCCGCGCTATCTCGGCTGGGTGCTGAAGGGCTTCGGCGACATCTACGGCATCATCCGGATGCCCGCTCACGACCTGCCCAATCACGACCAGCAGCGTGGTCGTTCCGCCTCCGCCCTCCTCGAGATCTTCGATGTCCTGAAGAAGGGCGATTGCGTGGCGCTCCATCCGGAGGCGGGCGGGTTCGAGACCCTCATCCAGCCCCCGCGCGGCGCCGGACGTGTCGTCGCCTGCCTCGATCGCCGCAAGGTGCCGCTCATCCCGGTCGGCGTCTACGAGGAGGACGATCATCTCGTCGTCAACATCGGCGCGCCGTTCGAACCGGGCGCCTTCGACGGCCTCAACGACCGCCAGAGCGCCGACAGGACGATGCTCACCATCGCCGGCCTCGTGCCGGAGCACACGCGGGGCGTCTACGCGGACCGCTACGCCGACCTCACGGCGGAGGCCGCCACCGCCACGGAGGACCTGGTCGTGCTCGCCGCGAGCTGACGGCCGACTGCTTCAACCTCTCGTCGTGTCACCGCCCCGCTGCGACAGGCAGCGGGGCGGTTGCGCTTGCCTCTCCGGAGGTCCGCGCGTAGGATACGCTCACCCAGGGACGAATCCAGCCGGTCGCTGGCCGAATGCCGCATTTGCCGGGAATGAACCGCCCATGTCCGGTCCCCGTAAACGGCCAACCCAGGTCGATGTCGCGCGCGTGGCGGGGGTCTCGCAGGCGGTCGTCTCCTACGTCCTGAACGACGTGAAGACGGTCGCCATCCTGCCCGAGACCCGCGAGCGGGTGAAGGCCGCCATCCGCGAGCTGGGATACGTCCCGAACACGGCGGCGCGCAGCCTGCGCTCCCGCAAGACCTTCACGATCGCCGTCGTGATCCCCGACATCACGAACCCCTGGTACCCCGAGTTCATCCGCGGCATCCAGGATGTCGCCAGCGCCCATTCCTACGACGTGCTGGTGGCGAACACCGACGGTGATAGCCGGATCGAGCGCGCCGCGATCGACGCCGTCCGCCGCAACAACGCCGATGGGCTCATCATCACGCCCTTCTACCTCGACATCTCGGACATGATCCCGCTGCTGGAGGAGGGAACCCCGGTCACCTTCCTGCAGGAGGTCGGCCCGGTGGACGACGCCCACGCTTCCCTGCCGATCGATTCGGTTTCGGTCAATGGGGAGGATGCCGCGCGGGCGGTGGTCACCTACCTCATCGAGCGCGGGCATACCCGGATCGGCGTGATCTCCGGCCGGCTGGGCACCCCGCCGCGCGAGAACCGACTCCGGGGCTACCGGCGCGCCCTCGCCGAACACGGCATCCCCCTGGACGATGCGCTGATCCGGGGCGGCGATTTCACCGAGGATGGCGGGTACGCGGCGATGCACGAGCTGCTGCGCCTCGATGACCGGCCGACCGCGGTCTTCGCCGCCAACGACCTGATGGCGATGGGAGCCCTGCTCGCCTGCCGCGAGGCGGGGGCCTGCGTCCCCGACGATATCGCGATCACCGGCTTCGACAATATCCCCTCCTCCCGGCTGGTGGACCCTCCGCTCACCACGCTCGACCAGCACGCCCGGGAGGCGGGTCACCGCGTGGCCGAGGTGTTGCTGTCGCGGCTGGATGGCAGCTACACCGGTCCCATCCGGCGGGAGACGATCGGCTTCCACCTCGTCCGCCGCGCTTCCGCGTGACGCGGCTCCGCACCTGAACCGGCCCTGGCGAGTCTCCGTGACGCCGCGCTCTGGATCGCTCGAATGTGCGGTCCGCCTTGATGGCGGCCGATTCCGGCTCACCGGCGCCAGGCGGGAGGACGTGCCCATTCCGCGGCCGCGACGGGCCAGCGCAGTCCTCCGATCGCACGCGGGAACTCTCCGGTGCGGACGGCGTTCTCCTTCGGGATGGCGCGAAGCCCGCCGGAGTGTCCGTTGCGGGCGCGGAGTATACTGAACGCACCAGTCCTCAAGCGCACCTTCGCCCACCGATCCCGCTCCGGCCATCGTTGCATCATCCGGTCGGGGTCATCGTCGCCAACCGCCTTGGGGAAAGGGAGCGCCATGCCGATCCTGCCGGTATCCCCCCGTCCATTCCGTTCGTCGGCACCCACCGCACGGCGCCGATCCGCCCTGGCGGTGCTCCTCACGATGCTGGTGATGGTGACACCGCTCCTGCGGGCGCTGCCGACCGCCGCCCAACAGGCGTCGGAGCCGCCCGCCAGCATCACGACGGCGACCACCGGCGCGGTGACGATCAACGTCCAGGGAACGGGCGCCGTTACTGCAGAAACCATCGTCGCGACCTACGGTGCAACGATCGCGACCGCCGCCGACCAGGCCGCCAGCCTCTTCGGCGTGCCATCCGCCCAACCGCTCCTGCTCACGTTCGTCCCCTCCATCGATCCCGCGCAGGCCAGCGCGGGTGGCCTGCGGCCGGTCCACGCGATCGCATGGGCCGATCCGTCGGGACGCTTCGCCGCGATCGACCAGGCCGCGTTCCAGGCGCTCACCCCGGCGGAGGCGACGAATGTCCTCCGCAACCTCGTCAGTCGTCCGGCGATGCAGGCCGCAGCCGGAGGCAACCTGCCACCCGGACTGATGGACGGCATCGCCCGTTATGTCGAGATTCCGGTGCTGGCCGAGCAGGCGCGGCTCGGATCGCTCGTGCAGGCCGCCCAACGCAGCGGGGCGCTCCCGGCCATCCCCGCCATCGTCTCGGGCATCCCGCCGGCATCCCCCCCGGTGGACGTCGACACGATGACCGCGAGCGCCTACGCCTTCACGGCGTTCGTGATCGGGCGTTCGGGCGTCGGCGGCTTGCGCGATCTGGTGCAGGCATTCGCGCAACCCGGCACGACGGCGGACGCTGCCCTCACCGCGGTCCTCGCCCAGCCCTTGCCCGACATCCAGAAGGCGTGGGATGCCTTCCTCCCGCGCTGGTTCTCCACCGGATGGCAGTCGAACGCGGTCGCGGCATTCGACCTCGCGCCCGCCCAGGCGCTCTTCGACCGCGGCGCGTATGCGGCGGCGGCCGATCGCGCTCGCCTCTCCCAGCAGCTGTATGCGGATCTCGGGGACGAGACGAACCTCTCCCGCGTAGAGACCCTGCTGGCCCTCTGTGCCGTCGCGCTCCAGGCGGAGACGCTGATGACCGATGCCCAGACGGCGCTGGCCAATCACGAATACGCCCGGGCGCAGTCGCTCCTGGCCCAGGCCGATGCGCAATACGCCCTGCTTCCCGAGGAGCACCGCCCCACGGCGACCCTCCAGCAATACCATCAGGTCGCCGATGACGGGATGACGGCTACCGCGCAGCTCGCGGAGGCGCACGATGCGATCGACTCCTGGCTGAGCCTGCGCTCCGGCCGGGCCGAGGCGCTCGCCGCGGGCACGACGTTTGCACGGCTCGGTGACGAGGCTCGTGCCGCCGATGCGACCGCCCTGCTCTCGGCGGTCGACCACCGGGTGCAGAAGCTGGCACTGGTCCTCGCCACGGTGGCGGTGCTGCTGACGACCTGGTTCGGGCTCTGGATGCGTTCCCGCGCTCCCCAGCGCTTCTCCTGGAGCCGCTGAGATGGTTCGTTCCCTCACCGATGTCGGTGCTCCCGCCCCACGCACCCCGAAGCCGCCCCGGCCGCGCATTCCCCGCGCGCTGCCGGACGTTGCGCTCGACGACCTCGTGGTGGCGGCACGCACGAATGGCCGCCGGTTCGCCGAGCGGACCGCGCGACGCTGGCGGGATGACCCGGCCCTGGCAACCTGGCAGATGGTCACGGCACCGCTCTGGCTCGGGTCCGGGATTCCGGTACCGGCGCGACCGGTCCTTCCCCGGCACGCAACCGATGCCGACGGCACCCGGGCCGCGATGGGTTCGACGCCGCAGGGTGCCTGGCTGGCGTCGCAGGTCCATGCGCTCACCCGGCGGTTCTGGCTGGCCTGGATCGCCTCGGCGGCGCTGCGCGGGATCGCGCTGGGCGCCATCGCCTGCACGCTCTGGACGCTCGGCGCGATCCAGGGCGCCCTGCCCCAACCCCGCATGCTGCCCTTTGTCGCCGTCGTGATCCTTGGCGGGCTGGTCGGACTCGCCTTCGGGCTCGTCAATCGCCCGGCGGTGACCCGCGTCGCGACGATGCTCGATCGCACCTTCGACCTGCACGAGCGCACGATCACCGCCTTCACCCCACCGCCCGATGGCCTCTCGCCCCGCATCCGCACCCTCCAGCTGGCCGACGCCGCCAACGCCTTCGAGGAGATCCGGCCGGAGGTGCGGGGGGCGGCGGTCTTGCCACTCCGGGAGATGGTGATCGCCGCGCTCGCCGGGATCGCCCTGGTGACGGCCCTCCTCTTCAACATCGCCAGCACCGGCATCCCTGCGATGGACCCGGTCCAGATCCCGGCCTTCGTGCCGTCGTCGGAACGCTTCGCGCGGGAAGCGCAGGCACAGAAGGCGCAGCAGCTGGCCGACGCGGCGAAGCAGCCGCCCGCCGCCGTCGCACCGGAGACGACGCCCGGCGACGGAGAGCCTGCGGGCGAGCTTGGCGACCTGCGAGCGGTCGGGAACGCGCTCGGCACCAACACGGTGACGGAGCCGTCCGCGTCGCGCATCGCCCAGGGGGATTTCCCCGGCGCGCAGGACCAGCTCGAACAGAACGCCCAGGCGGCGGCGGCGCTTCCCCAGGCCGACCGCGATGCGCTCGCGGACGAACTCGACCGGGCAGCAGACGGCATGGAAGACGGAGACCTGAAGGACGCCACGCAGAAGGCGGCAGACGGCCTTCGCGAGGGCGGCGATGCCGCCGTCACCGGGCTCAACGAGCTTGCCGACCAGATCGGCGCATCCGGCGAGCAGGCCACCACCCAGGGCCAGGGCGCCGAGACGGGCCAGGAGCAATCGTCTTCGCAGTCGTCCCAGGGGTCGCAGCAGGGATCGTCCTCTCAGGCAGGGAGCCAGGGCGGACAGAGCGGTGAGACGGGTCAGGGCACGCAATCGGGCGATGCCTCCGGCGCCCAGTCCGAAGGGGCATCCAGCGGCTCCCCTCAGGGCGACCCGGGGGCCGGCGTCGCGGCCGCGCCCGGCATCGGGTCCGATCCTGCCGAAAGTGGAGCCGGGCAGCAATCGCAGGGCGATGGCAGCAGTGGCTCGACGCAGGTTGTAAGCGGCCAGGCGGGAGAGGCGGGCCAATCCGGGCAGGCAGGCCAATCGGGACAGGCGTCGTCCAGCGCGTCGGCGCAGGGGGGCGGGGCGCAACCCGGAGCGTCGT
>JBQCJS010000010.1:0-5767 GCA_051952485.1 Thermomicrobiales bacterium
ATCCCGAGGTGATCGTCGCGGAAGGCCGCGATCCGGGCTTCCTTCGCGGAGGTCGTGGGTGTGTCGACGGACATGAAGGGAGCATCTCCTGTGATGGGTGGATGGTGGCAGGCGGCATCGCCTGTCGCGCCGGAGGTTCGGGGTGCTTCCCGGTTGCCCCGGACAATCGTGATGTGAGAACGCATGGATTGTATACAGAATACGATAGGACGGGAAGTCCTTGGCCGGGTGCTACAATCGATTGTGGAAGTGCCGTCGGAAAGGAAGGTTCCATGCGCGCTCACAACCCATCGCCAGAAACCGATGACGAGCTTCCGGACGAGACAGGATTCGAGCCGGATGTGATCTACCTCAGCCCCGATGAATGGATGGTCCTGTTCGAGCGGGATGTTCGGGATGCCTTCGGGGTCAGCGCCGCCGAGTTCGTCCGCCGCTACCGTGCCGGCGAGTACGATGATTCCGACCCCGACGTCATGCTGCTCTCGGTGTCGATCGCGATGTACGATGCGATCCTGGCCGCGTGAATCATCGTGCCCAAGACGCGCTCGACGCCTATACGACTCCGATCATCCGGGCGATCAAGACGATCGTCGCGGAGCAGGTGTTTGTGAGTTTCTCGCCGCAACCCAGCGACTCCAAGGTTCGGGTCGCGGAGATCAGTTCGCCGCAAAGACGGCCGCTGAAGCTGAGGACATCCGAGCGTTCGACCCGCCTGTGGTTGCGATTTCGGGTCAGCTTGCTCATCGTGGAACGGGCTGACGCTCCCGACACGGTAGAGATCGAACTGGATAGCTATTCGTTCCAGATCTTCCATGGTGATGGCCGGTCGCGGCTGGACGAGATCGTGACCTACCACTGGACGCCGAACGATCCCGCCGCGAAACGGTCATGGCCGCATCTGCACATCGGATCGGCCTTCATCGATCCCGCCGCCCGGCGCGAACCGTGGGCGCTGCACAAGACGCACTTCCTCACCGGCCCGATCACCGCAGCTGGGTTCGTCCGCATGGCGGTGGAGGAGTTCGGGGTCGAACCCCTCACCGCAGACTGGGAGCAGCGTCTCGCCGGGGCACTTCCTGCCGCGCCGTGATGGCCGGACGGTCGTGTGGTAGCATGGCGGCGTCCAATGGTCGCTGCATGGATGCAGTCACGGTGGAATGCCATCGTCGCCCTGCCAACATCCGCCATCTGGTCCGAATGTCTGCCGGTCGGACCGTTCCGCCCCGTTCCGGGCGCGTGAACGCGTCGCGCATCCCTCCCCCGAGCGTGGGTGCGTGTTTCCCGATCGGTTCGTCTCTCGGGCGCGAGAAGGGGAAGGCATGGGTTCACGTGGTTTCCAGCCGGGCATTGCCGTGTCCGGCGCTGTTTGTTCGTTCGGCGATGCCGGCTCCGGCCGCACAGGGTTCGACCATCCCTGCCGTTGCGGTTGGGGTTCTCACGGGTCCGCGAATGCGCGCGATGCCTGGCCCCGTGTGCTAGGATGGGCGCACATCTCCCGCAGGGCCATGCCGTGGTCCGCCAGAGAAAGGCACCCGGATGCTGAACGCCTGCAGTAACCTGACCCCCAACCACACCCATTAGGTCCGATCCGCCGGTCGGATCGCTCTCCCGCGCCGTTCCCGGCGCCGGGAGCGATTGCCGCGTCCCCCACCCGAGCGTGGACGTGCATCGACCGGTTCGCTTCTCGGAACACCAGGATGTGTTTGCATGGTTTCAGCCGTTCGGCATCCGGGCATCGCTATGTCCGGTGGGCGCCCTGCGTCCTCCCCGATCATCACCGTTCGCGATCTCTCCAAGACCTACACGTTCCATCGCCAGGCGCCCGGCCTGCGCGGCGCGATCCGGGGCGCCATCCGCCGCCAGACGGAAAGCCGCCTCGCCGTCGATGCCCTGACCTTCGACATCGCGCCGGGCGAGGTCGTCGGCCTGCTCGGCCCGAACGGCGCGGGCAAGACGACGACCCTCAAGATGCTCACCGGGCTGCTCGATCCCACCGGTGGCGAGGTGCGCGTCCTCGGGTATCGTCCCTTCGAGCGCAAGACGGACTACCTCCGCCGTATCGCCCTCGTCATGGGCCAGAAGACGATGCTCTGGTGGGATGTCCCGGCGCTGGAGAGCTTCTATCTCCACAAGGAGATGTATGGCCTCTCCGACGCCCTCTTCCGCGAGAGCCTGGACGAGCTCGCCGCCCTGCTGGAGGTCGAGGACCTGCTCCAGGTGCCGGTGCGCAAGCTCTCCCTCGGCGAGCGCATGAAGATGGAACTGCTGGCGGCGCTGCTGCACCGCCCGGAAGTCGTCTTCCTGGATGAGCCGACCATCGGCCTCGATGTCGTGGCGAAGGATCGCGTGCGCGCCTTCCTCGCCGGAATCAACCGGCAGCGCGGGACGACCATCCTCGTCACCAGTCACGACATGGACGATATCGAGGCGCTCTGCTCGCGCGTGATGATCGTCAACCACGGACGCATGGCCTACGACGGCGGCCTGGCCGACCTGGTGCAGCGCATCCAGCCCCGGAAGCGGGTCCGCGCGACCTTCGCCGCGCCGGTGACGATCGCGCCGGATGCTGCCCTTGTCGCGGACGGCCTCGTGCGCGTGCTCGATCCGGACGAATCGGATTCCGGCGGCAACGTGCTCGCGCTGGAGGTCGAGCGGGAGGCGCTGGGCGACCTGCTTTCCACGCTGCCGCGCCTCGGCCCGCTGGTCGATCTCGCCGTCGCCGACGCCGACGTGGAGGAGATCATCCGCGATCTCTTCATCGGCACCGCCGCCGCCGAATCGGCGATCGCTGGCTCGCCAGCGGTGGGGGAGGGCCGGCAAAGACTCTCGGGGAAATCTTGCGCGTCATTCGCCGGCTGGTGGTCGGCGGGATCGCCGGATCGCTCGCCTATCCGGTCGATTTCGTCTTCTACATGCTCGGTACCATCATCGGGCCGATTATCGCGGCCCTCGTCTGGCAGGCCGCGATTGCCGCCGGGGCCGACCTGCCGGTCGATGCGCAGTACATCACGACCTACTTCGTGCTGCTCAGCCTGGTGTCGATGCTCTCCAGCGCCTGGCTCTCCGTCTTCCTGGCGGACACGATCCGCGATGGCCGGCTCAATGTCTGGCTGGCGCGTCCGGGGTCGCATCTTTACGAGCTGGTGGCCAACAACATCGCGGAGAAAGCCGTGAAACTCGTGATCCTCGTGCCGATGATCGCGATCTTCGCGTGGTTCATGCGCGATTCGTTGACGCTGGGTGTCGCGCCGTGGCGCTGGGGCGCCTTGCTGGTCAGCACGCTGATGGCGGCGCTCATCTTCTTCTGGATCGATGTGGCGATGGGCTCGCTCGGCTTCTGGCTGGAGGACATCTCCGGTCTCGAATGGGGACGAAGCCTGCTCACGGGCCTCATCACCGGGCAGATGATCCCGCTGGTGCTCTTTCCGGCCTGGATGCAGGGATTCCTGCACGTCCAGCCGTTCCGCTACACGGTCTCCTTCCCGCTGGAGATCGTGGTTTCGAATCTCTCCGCACAGGAGGTGGTGACCGGGCTCGGCGTGCAGGCGCTCTGGACGGCACTCTTCGTCGTGGGAGGGCTCTCGCTCTGGCGGCGCGGCTTGCGCAGCTACGCGGCGGTGGGAGCGTGAGCATGGACCAGATACAGACCTCTCCGCTCGACCCGACGGCGTGGGCGGCGGTGCGTCGCCACGCGCGACTGTGGCGCGCGTTCGTGGCGATCTCGCTGGTGCGCGAGGTGCAATTCCGGGCGAACGCGCTGGCCACCCTGCTGGTCGGGGTGGCGCAACTGGTCGTCTCCCTCGTGCCGATCCTGCTCATCTTCAGCTTCACCGGGGAGGTGCATGGCTGGAGCCAGGCCGATGTCCTGGTGGTGGCGGGATTCCAGCAGGCGGTGGTCGGGTTGCTGGCGGCGTTCATCATCCCGAACATGAACCGGATCTCGGAATACGTGGAGCGCGGCGACCTCGATGTGCTCCTGATCCGTCCGGTGAACGCGCACGTCCTCGTCGCGACGCGCTGGGTGCGCCCGGCGGAGCTCTTCTCCGTGTTCAGCGGGTTCGGGCTGGTCGTGATCGGCCTTCTCCACCGCGGCACGATGCCGTCGGCGATCGGGATCGTCCAGGCGCTCGTCCTCTTCGCGGCGGGGTTCGTGCTGCTGACATGCGCGTGGTCGGTTGTCGCCACCTGCGCCTTCTGGACCAGCTCGATGTCGGCGGGCACGATGGTCTTCGGGGACCTGATGGAGCCGGGACGCTACCCGGTCGCCTTCTTCCCCCGCGCGATCCAGGTCTTCCTGGTCGCGGTGGTGCCGTGGGCCTTCGCCAGCACCTTCCCGGCGGAGGCGCTGACGCACGGGTTGGCGGGTTGGCGGTGGGCGGTGGCCCCGGTGGCGATCGCCTTCGCGGTCGTGGCCGTGGCCGGCAGTCACGCGTTCTGGAACCGGGCGATCCGCCGCTATTCCAGCGCCAGCTCCTGAGCGTGGGAGGTTCGGGCGAGAGGATGGGACGCATGGAAGGGCTGCCCGCGGCGGGCGCCTTGCTATGATGGACGGCGGGTGGGCGCGATGGGCGATGCGTGTGGCATCGCCCGGCGTTCATCCGGTCGTGAGAGGTCGTCCGTCGATGCGTCTGCGTCTCCTTTCCTCGGTCGGGGCTGTCGCCCTGTTCGCCATGCTTGCATTCGGGGGGCCGGCAGCGGCGCTCGCGCAGGGGGCGACGCCAGAAGCCTCACCGGAAGCGTCACCGGAGTTCAGCCCGGCCGATCTTCCCGGCTTCCAGCAGGGCGTCGCGCGGGCCTACGCCTCCGACCTCAGCGCCCTCTACGCCACACCGGTCTCGGCGGAGGCCACGCCCGACTATGCGTCCTTCGGCGTGGTGACCCTGAGCGCGGTCATTCTCGAATTCGATTCGGAGGAACACGCCGCCGGGTCGTACGACACGGTGGTGCAGCAGGTCACAAGCCCTGCGTCCACCGGCGGTATCGAGCTGAAGAAGCTGACGGTCGAGGGCTTTTCCGGTCCCGCTGATGCCTTCTCCGCCTCGATCGACCAGGGGCCGGGCCTGACCCTGCACCAGGTCGTGCTGCTGACCCAGGACGGACCCTACATCTACCAGACCATCGCCATCGCGCTTTCCTCCCCGGAGGATGCCCAGGCGTTCGCGGTCTCGGTCAGCAAGGCGATCATCGCCGCGCCGGCGGGCGAGGGCGAAGGCACCGTCGTCAAGGATGGCACCTCCGCCGGCGGCATCTGGGACAAGTTCCCGAAGGCCGGCGACTCCGTGTTGCAGGGGCTGGCCCCGGAAGCGGACGACGTGTTCGATCCCGCCTCCTGAGTGGACCATCTCAGCTGACCTGCCCTGTTCACGCTTGTCGAGCCGCCATGAAGGCGGCCCCCACAAAGTGGTTCGACCGGACTGCCAAGCGATTCGGTCGTTCGTAGGGCGAACCCTCGCAGCTGCGGCCGGTGGTTCGCCGAGATCTCAGCGCATTGCCAGGTTAGTCTGGACAATCCACTGGGTTCCCCCTGATCTCGCCTGCGAAGACGCCCCCGAACGCGGAATCTCGCGCTCGGGGCGTTTCGCGTCCGAATGGGGAAATCTACGCATTCTCCGGTCACCGTCCGCTTCCTATCCTGAACGCATTGGGGCTGGGCCTCTCGCCCACCGCCAACGGTCGCGCGAGGATGTGAGGAAAGGAAACGGGCATGGACAGACGGACGATCCGACGGCTGGGAATGGTGGGCACCGTGGTGTTCGTCACGCTCGCG
>JBQCJS010000011.1:0-2188 GCA_051952485.1 Thermomicrobiales bacterium
ACCAGCGAGCCGGCGAATCCGCAGCCGGTGACGATCATCAGCAGGCGGGCGACATCGCTGTCGGCGGCGGGATTGGCAAGCCAGTGATTGCTCCAGCCGATGACCGCGACGATGCCGACCAGTGCCGCCCCGGCGAAGGCCGCGATCGTCCCGGCGAAGGAGACGCCACCGGACGCGCCGGGTGGCACTGATCGGAAGGTGACGATCGAGCGGGGACGGCGTCCGGAGAGACGTCCAAGCTCGGTCGCCCAGGTGTCGGCGTTGGCGGCGGCGAGGGAAGCGGCGATCCCGACCGCCCACATGGCGGCTCCGCTGATGGCGAGGGCAAGCGCGCAGATCGCCGCGACCCCGCCGTTCGCCGCCACCTGGATGGCATCGCGCTGGCTGCCGCGAGCCTGGAGGAGCGATCCCTCCGGGCGGCTCCCGGTCCGGGAGAGGGCGCTCGAGGAGACGAAGAAGGTGCCGAGCAGGACGCCGGCCCACCATCCGCCGCCCCCGACGAGGAGGGCGCCAGTGACGATCGCCGCCAGGGCGCCGGAGGGCGCGAGCGCCCGCACGCGCCAGGCCGCGCCCGCGATGAGGGTGGCGGCCAGGGTGCCGACGAGCCAGCGGGCGAGGTCGGAGTCGAGCCAGGAGGCGGACATGCGGAGACGGTCCTTTTCCACGAGCGGATGGCGGGAGCCGGCATTCCGGGTGAGTATCGCACGGGACGGCGGGGGGACATGGCGCGTCGGCGGCTCGCGCTGGTACGATGTCCACGGCCATGCACGACTCTCTAGCTCAACGGCAGAGCAGCGGACTTTTAATCCGTCGGTTCCGGGTTCGAATCCCGGGGGAGTCACCCCTCGGAGATCGAAGCGCGACGGCACATCCGGCATCACCATGTGATGCCGGATGTGCCGTCGCATGTCATCGTGTCTGGACCCTGGACCTGGACCGCTTCACCCGCCAGCCGCACGCGGCCTGTGCGCGGTCTCCTGGCTGCCCGATGCTCTCCTTGACAGGGTGCGCCCGAGTGCGGCGTTCGTGCCGGTCCCACACAAACCGGCAGGGGAGCACGGAGTCGATCACACGTGCCATGGGTGCCACCGGCGTGCGGCGGACCGTCTCGCGGGGAACGACGTCAGCGCTTGTCGCGTGCATCGTCCCGCAGTGCGTGGAGGTCCGGCGCGTCGCGACCTTCCTTGCGACGTTCGTCCTGCGATCCGAGGTCGTCGCCTTCGCCAGTCGTATCCTCGAAGACCTCGTCGCGGATCTCCTGGCGACGCTGCTCCTGGTCGAGCCGGTCATCGCGCAACTCATCGTTCTTCGTCTCATGGCTCATGGAGTGCTTCCTCGTCTTGCTGGATCGCGATTCGCGATTCACGTGGACTCGCCCGGGGCGTTGCGACCGGTGACTCCTGGCGGCTGGAGCCGGTCACGGAGCACGGGCATCGCGTTCATAGCGCAGTAACGCTGCCATGCGGGCGTGGTCGTGGGGCGCGTGTCCGTCAGCGCGGAGAACCGCCAGCGTCGGGATGGACGCTGTCATGTCCTCGTCCGTGCCGACATGTCGGGCCCACCCCCGCCGTTGCCCGATGCCGGGCTCTGAACGTGCCCGGCATCGCGTCGTCACGGCAACGTCTCAGGCGAAGAGGTCATGCTCCGGCCAGGTCTTGATCGTGGGAAGCGCCGCGATCATCTCTGCCTTGAGGCCGTCGAAGAGGGCGACATACTCGAGCGGCATGGTGTTGATGATCCAGGCAATCGCGATCCCCCCGGGGGCGCGGAAGGTCCAGCAGGCCGACGATCCCTCCAGGGCACCCGCGTGGAGCCATTGCTTTCCGTCCGGGGTGTCGAGGGTGTCCCACGCCAGGCCGTTCTTCGTGTCGGCGTTGCCAGCGCCTGCCCCGATCGACTCGGGCCGGGGTGTCGATTCCATCGCCGTCACCGTCTCCGGCGTCAGCAACGCCGTCCCCCGTGTCCCGTCGATCGCCAGCATGAAGCGCACCAGGTCGTCACACGTCGCGATGTACCCCCCGTGCGCATCCATCGCCCGCAGATAGTAGGAGCCATACCCGACCGGCACGAAGCCGTCGTTCGGGGAGACACTGGCGCGGGTCGCCTGCCCGGCCGGTCCGTAGTAGCGCACCTCGTCCGGCATCCGCTCGGCCAGCGTCGTGCCCCCGATCGCCATGCTCGTGATCCC
>JBQCJS010000012.1:0-2579 GCA_051952485.1 Thermomicrobiales bacterium
CGTGAAGAGGTGACCCCGCCGCAACCGGGAAACCCGGTGATGCATTGCCATTGTCTGGATAGGCCACCGGAGCGACCGTACACGAACCCCAGCGGGCAGGATCGACTGCGCCGTGTTGGACGCTATGGTACCAGAGACGAGAGGAGAGGGCCGAGAACGGAGGACGTATCGGCTCTCGGTCCTCACATCTCGAGTTCGCCCCGCGCGACGAGAACCGCGTTCCCGGCCAGGATGATCGAACACGCCCGCGCCGTTGCGTCATCCCAGGTGAACGTGACATCCAGCGGCCAGCCTCCGCTGCTCATGACCCGGACCGGTCGGGAGGCATCGACGAGACCAAGGCGGCTGGCCACGATCGCGCTGGCGACGGCGCCCGTCCCGCAGGCCAGCGTCTCCCCCTCCACCCCACGCTCGTACGTCCGCATCCGCACACCATTGCCCCCGCACGGCGAGATCGCATTCACGTTCGTGCCCTGCGGCGCGAACGAAGGATGATGACGGATCTCCTGCCCCAGGTCCTGGAAGGATCGTTCACTGGGCCAGCGGTCGGCATCGTCGACCGCGATCACGGCGTGCGGCACGCCGACGGTGATGGACGCGATCTCCAGGCATCCCGCGCTGGTCTCGAGCGATCGTGGCGGTACGTAGCCACAGGAATCGACCATCGCCAGGCGAACGCCGGGACCAGCGGGATCCACCTCGGCATGGATCAGCCCGGCATCGGTCTGGAAGCAGCATGCCGCCGGGGCAATCCCCTGCGAGACGGCAAATCGCGCCCCACACATCGCGCCATTCCCGCACATCCCAGCATCGGAACCATCGGCATTGACATAGCGCCAGCGAAAATCGGCCTCTGCCGCGCCGGGCAGGGACGGATCGACTGGTTCAATGAAGACGACCCCATCGGCCCCGATCCCCACGCGACGCTGGCAGACCGCCCGCACCCAGGCCGCTTCACTCGCCCGGGGAATCGTCCGCACGCTCTGGTCGACGAGCACGAAGTCGTTGCCACTGCCATGCATCTTGTGGAAGGGAACGGGCCTGTCCACCAGACACTCCATCATCGAGGTCGCATCCTCTCTCCGCTCGCGGCACACTTCCGCAGCGTAGCAGGGGCGGCGACCCGCTTCCATAGGGCACTGGCTTCGGGAATCGGTGCCACGGCGGCACAACAATGGGCTACACTAGGCCCCATGTGTACGGACACATAGCTGTCGTCCGTCATCCGGCGGGGATCCTCTCCGCCAATCAGCTGATGTGGGCGGGTGGTGGCCGCGAAGAAGACCGGTTCGCTTCACGCATGCGTTCGAAGCGCCCGCCACCCCCAGCGATCGCCCGCACACGCTCGCTAGTCGCAGGAAGGAATGCTGCTCGTGTCCCAATCCATCTCGTCACCCGCAACCCAGCCTTGGCGACGCCGCGTCGTCCAGTCCGCGTTGGTGCTCACGCTTGGTGGCGCAAGCATCCTCGGTGGCCCCGTCCTCGCGCAGGATGGGTCCGGAGGTGCCACCCCGGCCCCCACCGCAGCGCCAACCTGCACGGTGCCGACGCGAACCGCGTCCGGATCGGCGACACCCGCAACCTCGCGCGCCGCCACGACCGCAGCGGCATCCCCTGCTGCCTCCCCAGCCGATGGAACGCCCGCTGCCGCAACGCCGGTTGCCACCACGACCCCATCGACCAGCGGTGAATCGGACGCGGTCCTGACGAAGGATCTCACCCAGAGCGCGACCGCGATTGCCGACTGCCTGACGAAGGGCGATTTCGCGACGCTGGCCACGATCACCGGTGATACCTACCGTGGGCAGCTCGTCGGCGCCGATGAGGCCCTCTCGGCTGAGGATTTCGCTGCGATCGCGCCATCGTTGGCGGTCATTCCCTACACCATCGTCGATGTGGCCGATGCCTCCTCCACCAGCGATGGGGCCACCGCCACCGTCACCTATCGTATCGGGAACCAGGTACGCTCCGGCGAATGGACCTTCACGACCGGCTCGGTGGGTGGCAAGAATGTGTGGGTGCTCGACAGCGAGACGGCGAAGGCGGTGGCCAAGCCCGCCGAGGCGGCGGAGTCGACCGTCACCATCGCGAAGAACGCCTACACCATCAAGCCGGATGCCTTCACCGGCGGCGAGGTCTTCTTCTCCATCACCAACAAGGACAAGGTCGATCACGAACTCTTCGTCGTGCGGCTTTCCGATGGCGCCAAGGTCGATGTCCTGCTCACCACGCCGGGTCCGGGCCTCCCGAAGGGTGTGACCTTCGTCGGACAGGTCACGGTTCCAGCGGGCAGTGACAGCGAACTGCTGCTCACCGACCTTGCACCGGGCACCTACACCGTCGTGGATCTGCTCCCGAACGATCAGGGCCTGCCGAACCTCTCCGACGGGATGTCGGCCACCTTCACGGTCAACTAATCCGGGACCCACTATCAGGGCCGATACGCCCCTTGCACGCACCGCGCCCATCGCGCCGGAATGTGCAGGGGGCGTTCGCATTCCCGCCCCGATCGCGGCCGACGACCGTTCCTTTGGGCACCCTGCACGAGAAACTCCCCCGATCGGGTTGGTTTCGCGTGG
>JBQCJS010000013.1:0-2841 GCA_051952485.1 Thermomicrobiales bacterium
GCTCGGGATGACACGGTGGTGGATGGTGGATGCCACGGCGGTGGGTCGTGGATGCACCGCGATGGGTGGTGGGCAGAGACGTCCCTGCGTTTCCTGCGCGCTGGCGGGGCAGCCTGCATCCAACGCATCATGGCTCTCCGGGACGGCCCCAACGTGCGGCTGCTTCGATGCGATGCCCCGATTGAGCCGCAATCCCATGCTCGTGGCAACATGATATCGAATGCTGGCCGGGAGCTTGGGTCACCTTGAGATCGAGGTTCGCTCGATCGGTCCATCGGCCGGGTCAGACAAGCTGACGTGCGACGGAACGCGCTCGTTTCTCGCTCCTCACTTCTCGGTCCTCACTCTTCCCATCAGCCGACGAGGGAGGCGAAGCGGGCGAGGTCGATGTTCCCGCCGCTGATGACGATCCCCACGCGCTTGCCCGCGAATCGCTCCTGCACGGTGCGGAAGCCCGCGAATCCCAACGCCCCGGTCGGTTCCACGATCACCTTCATCGTGGCCGCGAAGGTCTTCATCGCGTCCACGAGCTGGGCGTCGGTGGCGGTCAGGATGTCCGTGACCGTCTGCTGGATGATCGGGAAGGTCAGCTCCCCCAGGTGGAGCGTCTGCGCGCCGTCGGCCAGGGTCTGGGGGACGCCGATCGTCACGATCTGGCCGGTGCGGAAGGATTGCTGGCCGTCGTTGCCGGCTTCCGGCTCCACGCCGTAGATCTCGGCGTCCGGGAGCAGCGCCTTCGTCGCGAGCGCCGTCCCGGCGAGCAGGCCGCCGCCGCCGAGGGGCGCGAAGATCGCGTCCAGGTGGCCCGCTTCCTCGATCAGCTCCAGGGCGGCGGTGCCCTGGCCGGCGATCACGTCCGGATGGTCGTAGGGCGGGATGAGGGTCATGCCGCGCTCGCGGGCGATGGACCTTCCGATCGCCTCGCGGTCCTCCGTATAGCGGTCGTAGGTGACCACCTCCGCGCCGTAGCCCCTGGTCGCCGCGATCTTCATCGCGGGGGCGTCCTGCGGCATCACGATCACCGCCGGGATGCCGAGGTCGCGGGCGGCGAGGGCGATCGCCTGGGCGTGGTTGCCGGAGGAGAAGGCGACCACACCGCCTTCGCGCTGGCGGTCGTCGAACTGGCTGAGGGCGTTGAAGGCGCCCCGGATCTTGAAGGCGCCCATGCGTTGCAGGTTCTCGGCCTTGAAGAAGAGCGTGGCGCCGGTCTCGGCATCGACGCGGGTGGAGGTGAGTACCGGCGTGCGGTGGACGCTGCCATCGATGGTCGCGGCGGCGGCGCGGACCTCGCGGAAGTCGGGCAACTCGACGGCGCTGGTCGTGGCGGTGGTCTCGGGCACGGGTTCCTCCTCGGCTGGGAATGCTGGCACTGCTGGGAGGAGGATACCCGGCCCGGCGGACCCTGTCAGTCGGGAGTGGACGCGGCGGCCGGGATCTCCTCGCGGTCCATGT
Source organism: Thermomicrobiales bacterium (assembly GCA_051952485.1). GTDB lineage: Bacteria > Chloroflexota > Chloroflexia > Thermomicrobiales > UBA6265 > JASGDN01. The sequence continues at coordinate 1,453 of JBQCJS010000013.1, forward strand.
CCTGGTGATCCCAGTCGTCGTTGCCCTGGAGCAGGGCGCGGAGGTGGTTGATCTCGCCGACGTGATAGAGCGCGTGCTGGATCTGCAGTTCGATCAGGCGACGGGTGTCGTATTCGTCGCCCCACGGGGCCTTCCGCATGACGGGCAGATCGGCGTCGGTCAGCGCGGCCACGGCGTCGCGGAGCGAGCGATGGCAGGCGCGCAGCCAGGCGATGTTCTCCTCCGGCGTCGTGCCGGGCAGGAGTCCGTCGACCTCATCGTCATCCCAGTCGCGGGAGCCGTCGCCGAAGGCGTGGTTCGCATACATCGGATAGGTGCGGCCGACATGGCGCACCAGCTGGCGGATGGTCCGGCCGCCGCCAACCGGGAGGGCGTCCCAGTCCTCGGGGCGGACCGTGGAGAGGTTGCGGACGAGCGAATGCCAGTGGTCCCAGCCGAATTCGGTGGCGGATTCCTCCAGCGTGTGGTCGATCAGGACGAGCAGGGTGTCCACCTGGGCGCGATCCGATGCCATGTCACTTCCTTTCCGTGGTGGTGCCGGCGGGGCGATCAGGGGAGAGGATACGCCGGAGACCGGACAATCCGTGTCCGCTTCCGGCTTGTCGCCTCCCCGCCAGGGGGCCAGCCTCTGGCGGGAGAGGGAGCGGATCGCTTGCCTGGGTGGTGCGTGGGCGATGGGGGGATGGGGAATGGACGCGGCGCACCGCCGGGGCCGGAGGGCGATTCGCGTCCGATCGTCGATGAAGCACGGCCTCCGCCAGATACGGAGGCCGTACTTCGGGTGCGGGGGATGTGGCGTCAGGCGCCGGTGGTGACGAACGGCAGCCAGTCGCGGTTGTCGATCAGGCGGAACCATGCCGACGGGGGGCCCGCGATCGCGAAGTCGAAGGCGGCGATGGTGCCCACCGCTTCGGCGGTGTCGATGACCAGCAGCTCCGTGTAGGGCATGGTCGAGATGGCAGAGGAGAGGGTGTCCCAGCGGGCGGCGACGATCTCCGCCGCCGCCTCGGCGTCCGCCGGGGATGTCATCGCCAGGAGCGCCTGCACGACCACGTCGTCCAGCGCGGCGGCATCTTCCCCATCGGCGAGGGGCCGGATGCCGGCGGTGACGGCCATGGTGAGCAACGATGCGGCGGGCAGCGGACCGGTCGTGGCGTCCGATGCGGCCAGCGCCGCCGGGAGGGCGGCATCGTCCGGGAAGGTCATCTCCGGGGTCAGCATGTCGCCCCGCAGCGTCAGGACCGAGATGGTGCCGTCGTTCAGCATGGCGATCGTCTCGCTCACGCCGGGGGCGGCGAAGACCGAATCCTCGGTCGTGGCGGCGGCGAAGGCGGCGATGGCATCGAGCGTGGCGAAGGTGCGGGTGAAGACGAGCCATTCGTCGTCGAG
>JBQCJS010000014.1:0-5995 GCA_051952485.1 Thermomicrobiales bacterium
AGCAGGATCGGCACGCGCTTGCCGACCGCGGCGGCGGCCTCGCGGACATTGGTGACCAGTTCGACCCGGGCCGGTCCCGAACCGTGGGCGGCGTTGATGCGGACCATGTCCGCGCCGGCCGCGATCAGTTCACGCAGGCGGGCGGGCTCGTTCACCGCCGGTCCGAGTGTGGTGACAATCTTGACTCGACGTTCCATGCGGACTCCATCGACTGACGCTGCGGGGAGATGACCCGAAAGTCCCCCCTCTCACTCGCTGCCATGGTAACGCACATCCACCATGCCAGGCGCGCGAACCATGGGCATTCCCTCGCACCTGTACCGATCGGTACGTCATTCGTAGCGCAGCGCCTCCGCCGGCGCCACGGTTGCCGCCTGCCGAGCCGGGAGCCACGCCATCAGCAAGGCGGCCACGATCGAAGCGGCGATGGTGACGAGGATCGTTCCCCACGGGACGACGAAGGCGATCCCGGAACCCCCGTCCACGAAGAACGAGCTGGCGATCACGTTCCGGGCCAGGATCAGGCCGAAGACGGCCCCGGAGACGACCCCGAGGATCACGATCACCGCCGATTCCAGCACGAAGGCCAGCGAGACGGTCGACCGCTGGAAGCCGATCGCGCGGATCATGCCGATCTGCTGCCGCCGTTCGACGATGGCGCGGAAGGCGATCACGCCCACCGCCGCGATGCCGACGATCAGGCCAAGGCCCATGAAACCCTCCAGGATGTAGAGGAAGGACCGCTGTTGGGCCTGCGAATCCTTCGCCTCCTGCGCGATGTCGACCGCCTGCGCGCCGTGGGCGATGAGCGCCCGTTCGATGTCGTCGGACACCTGCTTCGCACTCGCGCCGGGAGCCAGTTTCAGGAAGTACGAGACGGGCGAATCCCCCGCGCTCGGGAAGAGCTGGTCCGCCGCCGGCGGGCCGGCGAAGATGCCGACGAGCGACGAGATCTTCGGATCGATCACGCCGATGATCCTGACCTGCCTCGGCTGGCCATCGCCGGTGTCAATCGAGATCGTGGGGGCGGCGAACGTTCCGGACGAGGTCACGTTGGCGTGCTCGAGTGGGGGTGGCGGTCCGAAGCCACCCGACGCCGCGACGGCGAAGGAGTCCACCACGACGACGTTCGGATCGGTCTTCAGCGCCTCGATGATCGCGGCGTCGGAATCGTACCCCTCGGCGCGCCCGGTGAAGGAGAGCGTCGCCGTATCCAGGAATCCGGTATCCATCACCTCGATCGCATAGAGGGCCCAGTCGTCGGTATCGTTCACCCGAACCCGGTTTGCCCCGGCATTCGGCATCGTCAGGCTGCCCTCGCCCGCGATACGAGAGGTGTCGACCCCGGCCGACGCGAGGGCCTGGTCGAAGTTCGCGATCGGGTTCGTCGGCGGTACGTCGACGCGGACCTGCCACCCCGCGTTGGAATCGGTCCCGAAGAATGCCTGGCTGAAGTTCGCGTTGATCGCGGCGATCATCACCAGCGAGAAGACGATGAGGCTGAACATGGCGATGGTCAGGCCGCTCCGGCTCTTGGCCGAGGCCGGGTAGGAGACCGCCAGGCGCACCGCCGCGATCCGCGTGCCCGTCCGGCTGCCGACCCGTTCGACCACCGAGAGGATCGCATCGAGGTTCTGCAGGATCAGGATGGTCGCCGCCGCGACGATGCAGATCCCCGAGACGAAGAACATCTCGATCCCGCCGTCGTAGTGGCCGAAGAGCCTGGAGAAGAGGCTGTCCGGGATCAGCCAGAGTACAAGGACCACCACGGCGGCGAGACTCATCACCAGCCGCGTCGGCGCCCCGAAGTAGGTGCTGATCACCGCGAGGCCGAACGGCACCAGCGTCAGGCCGGTCGTGAAGAGGAAGGCGTTGCCGCTGTTCCTGCCCGCCACCAGCTCCAGCGCCCCGACGAGCACCATCACGATGCCCCAGATCAGTTGCTTGCGATTGCGCCGGGGGTGATAGGCATCCGGGATGTCCCGGATCGCGGCGACCACATTGAGGCGGCTCACGCGCCAGGAGGAAAGCGCGATCGCGAGGAAGGTGATGGTGACGCCGAGCGCGTAGGCGGCGATCATGCTCTTCGGCGCGACGTAGGCATTGATGGAGATGTCGTCCCCGATCGCCACACCGATGCCCCAGGCGATCGTCCAGGTCGCGGCCACGCCGAGGACCACGCCGACGACCCCTGCCAGCAACGAGTACCCGGTGCCTTCGGCGATGAACTGCTGGATGAGGGCGCCCCGCTGCGCGCCGATCGCCCGCTGCATTCCCATCTCGGACCGGCGTTCGGCCGCGAGCATCGTGAAGATGAGCACGATCAGCAGGATGCCCACGCCGATCGAGAAGAGGCCGAAGACGAGGAAAAAGGTGACGAAGATGTTCGCCGCCAGTTCGGCCTGCTCCAGGTTGTCCTGCTTGATCGGTACGACCCCGAGGCCCTGACCCTTGAGGACGGGCTTGAGGGTATCGACCACGGCATCGGTGTGCCGGGCGCTGGTCCGCTGGTCGCCCGTGTTGGCGATGCCGACGCCACTGATCTTGCCTGCGTTTCCGCTCAGCTCCTGCAGTCGGGCGAGATCCATCAGGATGGACGGCATGCCGGGCTGCACGCTGCCCGTCAGGGCCTGGCTCGGCACGATCCCCATTACCTTCGCGACATGGAACTGGTTGTCCAGCGAGAAGACGATGTAGTCGCCAACGTTGGCGTTCAGCTTGTCGGCGCCATCCTTGCCGAGGTAGACGCCGTCGGTGCCGAGGCCGGTGAGGTCGACGGCCTGGCCGTCGTCGGTCTTCAGTCCGCCGAGCGCGTCGATGGTCGCCTGGTCGAGTCCCGCGATGGTGACGTTCGGTTCGGACTGGACCGCTTTCGCCAGGACCTCATCGATCGAGGTGGCCGTGGACGGGTCGTTCGTGCCCAGGTTGAGGACCGGCGCCTGGCTGTAGAGGACGCCGCCGACGGCTCGCACGACATCGTTGCCGGAGAGGGCCTGCTGGACGGTCTGGACGGACGTCTGCGGGATCGTGCGGGAGAGTGCCGAATTGATCTCGCCGGTGCCGTCGCCGGCATTCGAGAAGACGACGACCTCGTCCAGCGGGCCGAGCGTGCGCAGGGCGGCATCGTCGATGGAGCGGTTGAGGGTGTCGCCGGTGCCAAGCGCCGCCGTGACGATCAGGGTGGCGAGCATCAGCCCGATCACGATCAGCGCCGTCTGGGTCTTGCGGCGGGGGATGTTGCGGATGCCCAGTTTGAAGATGACCGGCCGCCGGATGGCGATCAGCAGGACCGAGAGCAGGCAGATGGCGAGCAGGACGACGAGCACGACCGTGATCGTCGTCATCGGGATGCCGAAGATGGTTTTCATGGGAGGGGCCTCCGTCCGTGGCGGGGTCAGGCGTCGACGGTGAGGTTGCCCTGGCCGACGATCTCGGTCACGACCTGCTCATCGGGTCCCGTCGCGGGCGGTATCTCCTCACCCACGATCGATCCATCCTGCATGCGCACGATGCGGTGACTGAGCCGGCCGACGCCGGGATCGTGGGTGACGATCACCAGCGTCAGGCCCTGGTCTCGGTTGAGCATCCTCAGGAGGCTCATGATCTCGGTCGCGGACTTCGAGTCGAGGGCGCCGGTCGGCTCGTCGGCCCAGACGATGGCCGGGTTGTTGACCAGGGAGCGAGCGATCGTCACGCGCTGGCGCTGGCCTCCCGAGAGTTCCGCCGGCTTGTGGCCTGCCCAGTCGGCGAGCCCGACGGTGCCCAGGGCATCCACGGCCCGCTTCCGGGCCTCCCCGGGCCGCACGCCCGAGACGAGCAGCGGCAGTTCCACGTTCTCGACCGCGCTGAGGACGGGAAGCAGGTTGTAGACCTGGAAGATGAAGCCCATCCGTTTCGCCCGGTAGGTCGTGCGGGCGCGGTCGCCCATCATGGCGAGATCCTGGCCCTCCAGCCAGATCTGCCCCGCATTCACCCCGTCCAGGCCGGAGAGGCAGTTCAGCAGGGTCGTCTTGCCGCATCCGGACGGTCCCATGACCGCGACCATCTCGCCCCGGCGGACCGTGAGATCGATCGCCTTGAGTGCCTGGAGGGCGGTGCCGCCGGTGTCGTAGGTCTTCACCACGCCCTGGGCGCGGATGATGTCGTCGCTGCCCCGGCCTCCTTGCGGCCCCGGCTGGTTCTCGTGTGTTGTGCGTCGCATGCCCTTCTCCCACGTTGCCGTTCGTTTCCGGGACCCGATCCCCAGCCTACCGGTTGCAGCGCCCGATTGTGTGTCCATTTCGTGGCGATCGCGCTTCGCTGGGACGGAAATGCGAACACCTGATCGAATGGGGAGGATGGTATCCGGAACGGTTCGTGCGATGCTGGGTCCCGGCGAGTCGAGACGGGTCATCGCCCCGTCCAGCCGAAAGGAGCGTGCAACGCGTTGGAGACCATCCGGCAGGTCATCGACTTCATCCGGGATCGCCCGGAGCAGTTCACCCGGTTGCTGGAGGCGCATATCCGCCTGAGCGCGACGGCGCTGGTGGCGGCGATGCTGATCTTCATCCCGATCGGGATGCTCTGCGCGTTCTCGCCGCGCGTCGGTGGCAACGTCGTTGGCGTCCTGGCGACCATTCGCGTGGTGCCGTCGCTGGCGCTGATCTTCCTGCTCTATCCCTGGATGGGCATCGGGTTCACGCCGTCCGCGATCGCGCTCACGGTGCTGGCAGGTCCGCCGCTCCTGCTCAATACCTTCACCGGAATGCGCGGGGTCGATGCCGCCACGCTGGAGGCCGCGACCGGGCTCGGCATGAGCGGCTGGCAACGCTTCCTCCGCGTGCAGTTGCCGCTGGCCCTGCCGGTGATCGTGGCGGGAATGCGCACCGCGGCGGTGGAGATCGTTGCCAGCGCGACCCTCGCCTCGCTGGCCGGGGTGCGCACGCTCGGGCAGTGGATCGTCACCGGCATTTCCCTCCTCGACCGGACCTATCTCCTCGCCGGGGCCTTCTCGGTGATGGCCCTCGTGCTGGCCGCGGAATTGCTTCTGGGAGGGCTGGAGCGCCTGACGACCCCGCGCACGGGGAGCTAGTCGCCGCTTCCTCGCATCCCGCCGGCCCCATGGATGCCGGCAGAACGAAAGGAACCTTCTCATGACGTTGACCCGTCGCACCGTGATCAAGGGCGCCATCGCCGCCCCGGCTGCCGCGTCCCTGCTTGCCACCACCGGCGGTCGCGCGATCTTCGCGCAGGACCAGACCGTCACCGTGGGTTCCAAGGACTTCACCGAGCAGTTCATCCTCGGCAACATGTACCTCGAGATCCTGAAGGACATGGGCATCCAGACCAAGGACGCGCTCAACCTGGGCGGGACGCAGATCGCCCAGGAGGCGCTGGTGAAGGGCGATATCTCGCTCTACCCGGAATACACCGGCACCGGACTCACGGAAGTGCTGGGGCTGACCATCGCCGATGCGGAGGGTGGTTCGGCCACTCCGGGTGCGTCCCCGGTCGCCAGCCCGGTGATGGAGGCGAGTCCCGTTGCCAGCGGGGATCTCTCGCAGGCCGTCTACGACCTGGTCGCGGCGCAGTACAAGGAGAAGTTCGACCTGATCTGGCTGGCGCGCTCGCAGGCGAACAACACGCAGGCGCTCGCCGTGAAGAAGGACTTCTCCCAGGAGAAGGGCATCACCACCATCTCCCAGCTCGCGGAACAGGCGGATGGCCTCACGATCTCGGCCCCGGCCGACTTCCCGGAGCGGCAGGACGGCCTGCTCGGCCTGGAGCGCGTCTACGGCGACGGGTTCAAGCAACTCGACGTGCTGCCGGTGGCGCCAGGGCTCAAGTACCAGGCGCTGCTCGACGGTGATGCGCAGGTTGTGCTCGCGTTCGGCACGGATGGCCAGATTTCCGGCTACGACCTGGTGATCCTGGAGGACGACAAGGGACTCTGGCCGCCGTACAATGTCGCGCCGGTGGTCCGCGCCGACGTGCTCACGGCCTATCCCGATATCCT
>JBQCJS010000015.1:0-2921 GCA_051952485.1 Thermomicrobiales bacterium
GTGGGCTTGCTGTTATTGCAGAACGCCTGTGGGCGGGGGGTGTGTGTTTGTTCCCCGGGCCCTCTGGCGTCTCACCCCGCCGTCATCCGTGCGAGGCGGCCGGGGTCGCGCTGGAGTCCGCGACACGTTCCTGCGTGATCACCTGCATGACGGCCTGGGCGCCGCTCGCGATCGGGGCGGTCACGCGGCCATCGGCGCCGACGCGGACGGCGGAGGGCGTGCCCCGCGAGCCGAAGCGGCGTCCGACATTCACGCCGTGGTCCAGCACCACGCGCGACGCGAACCCCTGGGCGATCATCTCGTCGGGCTGGCTGGTGGAGATGACGACGAGTTCCGGACTGTCGGCGGAGCGGGTCGCCTCCCACTCGTGCAGTTGCGGCAGCATGCGCTGGCAATAGCCGCAGTTCGCCCGCCAGAAGAGCAGCACGCGATCGACGGGTGCCCCTTCGGGATCGACCAGCTGGACGCGCTCGCCGGCCAGGTCCGGGAGCGCGATGGCCGGGACGGGATCTCCCACCCCGATCTCCGGGGCCGGCTGGGTCGGGACCGCCCCGGCGTGGCCGTTGGCGCGGGCAGTGCCGGCGCCGTGGCCCTCCGGAGCCAGCGCGCGCGACAGCAGCGTGCGCACCCCCGCCTCACCATAGGCCGGCGCGCCATCCCACGTCACCTCGCGCGTGATCAGCACGGCCGCTGGCGCCTGCAGGACGCCGTAGGCGGCGATGGCTTCCATATCCTGCTGCATGAGGATGGGGATCGCGACGCCGTCGAGGCCGTGGGCCGTTGCCTGCCGGCGGTTCGCCTCCGGTTCGCCCCGGCTGATCACGGCCATCCGCGCCCGATCGCCCGCCTCACGCTGCCAGGCCACGAGATCCGGCAACAGCGCCTCGCAGGGGTCGCAGCGGGGATCGGTGAAGAAGAGGACGATCGGCCGGGTGCCGAGCCCGAGTGTCGCCAGGGTCACTGGTGGCGTGGTCGCGTCCCCATCGAGTGGCGGCAGGGAGAGGGCCGGCGCGGACATCACGGCGGAGGGGGACGCCTGGGCGGTCGGCGGAACGACGGCGGGAGCCGCGGGGATGGGCGCAGCCGTCCCGGCCAGCTGGGCGTCGGCGAGGGCGCGCACGGCGGTCGCGCCCCGGGCGAGCGCCGATCCGATGCGCCCATCCGGCATCACGATCACGGCGGAGGGCGTGCTGGTCGCTCCAAAGGCGAGGGAAATCTCCCGTTCCGGCTGGAGCAGGACACCGGTGACGCCTGCATCGTTCGCCTTCGCCGCGTTGACGGCGGGTTCACCGCGCGCCACGACGACGGTCCGCAGGCGTTGTCCACCCTCCCGCTGCCAGCGGGCGATATCCGGCATCAGGCGCGTGCAGGGGGTGCAGGACGGCGAGGTGAAGATGAGGAGCAGCGGCAATCCCCCGGCCCGCAGCGAGGCGAGGCTGACCGGCTGGCCGGCGAGATCCGGCAGGGTGAAATCGGGGGCGACGCTGCCGACCGCCAGGTTCGCCGGCTCGGCGCCCTGCTGGGACGGGCTGGCGGAATGTTCCGCGGTTGAAGTGGTGGGTGCAGTCTCCGGATCGATCCCCATCGCGCCTTCGAGCGTCTCGATCCGGCTGAGCAGGCGGCCGGCCTGGCTCATCAGCTGGAGGACCGTCCAGCCTAGGAGGGCAATGGCCGCGATGGCGACGAGGGAGACGACCAGCAGGGTGAGTTCGACCCCGGTGCGATCGCCGAACCACCCGCCGATGCTCACACCGGGATCGTTCCATCCGAAGAGGACCAGGATGGCGGCGGCGGCGGCGAAGACCGCGTTTCGTGCCAGCGCGCGCGGGCCTGCCGGCGCGGAATGGAGCTGGCCGAAGCAGTGGCAATCCGGGGAGTTGCCCTGCTGCATCTGGCGGGCGATGCCGCCCATGAAGACGAGCATGAGGAGGAGGGTGCCGAGGCCGGCCCACCAGGCGGTGCCAACTGGCAGGAGCAGGAGGCCGAGGACCAGTTCGAGGATGGGGAGGGCGATCGCGGCGGCTGGGGCAAGGGAGGCCGGGATACCGAAGGCCTCCATCGCCTCGCGGCCGGCCGGGTTCCTGAGGTCGATGAGCTTGCCGATACTGGCCGTGAGGAGGACGCCAGCGAGGCCGATCCGGATGACGAGCAGCAGGAGATCCATGCGAAAGGTTCCTCGGCGGTACGGGACCCATGTGTGCGGCGCCCTGGATACCGGTGCGGGAGCACGCTCCGGGCCGCGCCTGCGTCGTGGCAGGTTGGTTCATTATGCGGTGTGGGCGCGACCGGTGACGACCGGCCGTGGCGAGGAACGGGTATCCTTGGGACGGGCGTGCATCCTGCTGGCACCGCGAATGCGAGTGCCCTATCCATGAACGACGAACATCCTCCCCGGGCGGAATGCGGCATAGGAGGATGCCAGGGCGGCGGGGCCGCGGTTCGGCGGGTTCCGGCTGAAGGAGACCATCGGTGTCTGCATGTGAAAACGATTCCAATCGAGGGGAGCCGGCCTTCCTGCAGCCGGTGGCGGTGCATGGGGCGGACGCGACCCGCATGATCGCCTGCGATCCGGATGGCGGCTGGTGGCTGTGGAACGGGGGAGCGCCGGCGGGGTCGCGGGCGCTGGAGGCGATCCCCGCCGCCCTGGCGACCTGGATGATGCAGCGGCCGGAACTCTGGGCGCTGGGGCAGCCGCGCTTCTGGTTTCCTCCAGATGCGTTGCCGATGCGGGCCGGGATCGACGCGGCCGTGCCGCCGGGGAATGGCGACTAGCCGGTCCGGCAGTGCGCATGCGCCAATGAAACCACCCCGGACGATCATCGGTCGTCCGGGGTGTGTGCTTGGTGGCGGTGGATCAGGCCTGGATTTCGGACCAGGCGCCGATGCGGCGGAACTTCTCGTGGCGGTTCGCCAGCAACGCC
>JBQCJS010000016.1:0-3500 GCA_051952485.1 Thermomicrobiales bacterium
ATGCGGATCGCGGGTGGACGTGGACAATCGCCGGCGGTTTCGATCCGGAACCCGGACGGCGAACGATCGCGGCGTCATGTGCGGGCATTGTACCAACTCTCTCCCGCGACCGATTCTCAGGAGCCAACGCAGGCCGGGAGACTCGCCTCCCAAGCACCCGCAAGGACGTGCGCGGGCCGCGCCAGGGGGACAGCCCGCTGCCGGGCGAACCGTGCATTCATGCCGCGTCGGAATGCGCCGCCGCCTCTCACCCGCCCCGCGTGCCGCCCGCCACGAACGAGCGGACCCGGATGTTTCGCATGGGACCGGGCGATCCGCCGGATTGCACGCATCCGCCCGGCCTGCCCCGATCTCCAGCCAACTCCCAGGATTCCTCCAGCCCGTCCCGAGGCACGTCCTTCAGGATGGGTCGTACGGGAGAAGACCTGCCTTGACGCTCCGGCAAACGGACGGGTAGGCTCCCGCAGCTGTTGTCAGCGCCGCACGTACAGCACCACACCGGACGGGCTCCGTGGCTGGAGGTGATCGTCCGGACGTACGGTTCGCGGGCTGGCAAGGCGTCCGCGATGGGACTCGGGCTGGAGTCCCATCGCGGATCGTTCACCTCCGATGCGCACCCACCGGCGGATGCCGTCCTCCCGGGACGGGATTTCCGGGCACCCCGGGCCGCGCAGCGTTGCCACGCGGGAAGGCGCGTGGTCCGGAGCGATGCCCATCGCGAGCCATGGATCGCAACGCGGGCTCCTCCCCCCAACCATCCATTCATCCACGGCCGGCGCCACGCTGCATCGTCACGCTCGCGCCGCCAACCCAGGGAAGGGAATCCACCTCCATGTCAACTTCTTCGCCATCGCCGGAAGCGGCGACCGTGGAAACACGCGCCTCGAACCCCGCCTCGCACGCCCAGGCACCTGACCCGCGTCACCCGTTCTCCGCCCTCCTCTCGCGCCGCCTCGACCGCCGGCAGGCCGCCCGCACCATCGCGGCATCCGGCCTCGCGCTCGGTCTCGGCGGGGCCGCCATTGTGACCGCCGGAGCCCAGGAAGCGCCCGCAGGCCCGCCGCCCGATTGGTCGGGTGAGGACGGGTCCGGCGACGACGGCGCGACCGACGGCACCGACACGTCGACGGAGACGACCGATTCGACCGCCACCGACGACACGACGGACACGTCGACGGCTTCGGATGGCACGACGGACACCACGACGGCATCGGACGGCACGTCCACCGCGACGAGCGCGAATGGCCAGGGCATTGCCGACTTCGCGCTGCAATACGTCGGGTATCCCTACGTCTCGGCGGGGCGCGATCCCAGCACCGGCTTCGACTGCTCCGGCTTCACCTACTACGTCGTCATGAACGTGCTTGGCATCGACATCGGGGGCAGCCCAGAGGGGCAGGTGGGCTACGGCTCGCCGGTGGAGTATGGCGCCTGGTAACCGGGCGACCTCGTCTTCTTCGCGAACACCTTCCGCGAGGGCGTCTCCCACGTCGGCATCGCGACCGGCGGCTCCCAGATGGTCCACGCCGAGAACGAATCGACCGGCGTCACCATCTCGGACATCACGTCCGATTACTACACGAGCCACTACTACAGCGCGATCCGGCTCTGATCGCCTTCGGGCCGAAACGAACGCCCGGCCACGGTTCCCTCAGCCGTGGCCGGGCGTTCCGTTCCGCCGCTCCACGGGTAAACGGCACATGGCTTGCGCTCTTGCAGCCACACATCCTGCCGCATCCCCAAGGAGCCAGCGCCCCATGCCATCCCCCCGCCAAACCTCCGCTTCGCTTCCGCCCCTCCGCGACCGCCTGAACGCGCTGCCGGGTTGGCTCCGGCATCCCGGGGTAGCCGCCGGCCTCGGCGCCGGAGTCACGTTCGCGGCTGCCCGGGAGGGCATCGCCCGCCTGCGCGAGGAGGACCTGACCGGCCAGGTGGCCCTGATCACCGGTGGCTCACGCGGCCTGGGCCTCGCCATCGCCCGCGAACTGGCCTCGGCGGGATGCCGCATCGCGATCTGCGCGCGGGACATGGACGAGCTGGACCGCGCCGCCCGCGAGCTGGAGCCCACCCATCCGGAGACGCTGGCGCTCATCTGCGATGTCGGTGACGAGGCGGCGGTGGAGGCGATGGTGCGGCAGGTGCTCGACCGCTTCGGGCAGGTCGACATCCTGGTGACGGCGGCGGGCATCATCGAGGTGGCCGATGTCCGCACGCTGGGCGCCGACGATTTCCGCACGGCGATGGACACGATGTTCTGGGGAACGCTCTATCCGATCCTCGCCGTCCTGCCCGGCATGCGCGAACGCCAGCACGGGCACATCGTGACGATCACTTCCATCGGCGGCAAGATCGCGGTGCCCCACCTGCTGGCCTACACCAGCGCGAAGTTCGCCACCGTCGGCCTCTCGGAGGGGCTTTCGGCGGAACTCGCGCGGGACGGCATCGCCGTCACCACCGTGGTGCCGGGCCTGATGCGGACCGGCTCGCACCTGAACGCCACCTTCCGGGGCGACCGCAAGGGACAGAAGGGCGAATACGCCTGGTTCTCCCTCGGCGCGACCTCGCCGCTGGTGCCCCGCGCCGACCGGGCCGCCCGCATCATCGTGCGCGGCATCCGCCGCCGGTCCCCGGAAGTCGTCTATACCTTCCCCTTCGCCCTCGCCGACCGGATGCACGGGGTGGCGCCTGCCCTGACGGTGCGCGCGATGCGCCTCGCGAATCGCTTCCTGCCGGACAGCGGTTCGACGCCGCCCAGCGCGCTGCTCACCTCCCGCGGCAGCGTGATCGAGGCCCGGATGGATGGCGCCCTTCACGAGGTTCCGCGTGCCCTCGGCGAGGAGGCCGCCGATGCCTTCAACGAGCGCCCCGGGCCCGCGCCGTCCCCGGCAGCTCCCTGAGCGCAGCGAGACGCTGCGCTCAGGGGTATCCAGTACGCCGAGATCGCGCACGACGCCATCGGGGTGGTCGCTGGTGCGAGCGTCAGGACCGCGGTTCGAAAATTGCCCCTTGACACCCAATACTTCCGACAATAGAGTAGCTTCAGACAAGTAAAGAGCTTCACCTCATCCAGAGGGGCAGAGGGACCGGCCCGTTGAAGCCCCAGCAACCTCCTACCGACTCCTGTCGGTTTGGAAGGTGCTAATTCCGTCAGGAGATCCTGGGAGATGAGGGACGCCGTGCTCGCATCTCCTGTGAGACGTTCGCCCCCATCTCGTTTTTCGAGGTGGGGGTTTTCGGTTGTCATCCGTATGCGTGCTCGACAAGGAATGCCCATGACCCTGCTTGCCGAACGTCCGCCACTCATCGATCTCTCGGCCGTCGACGAGGCCACCATCGCCCGTTTTCCTCCATTCCCGCAGACCGAGCGGCAGGCGCACGTCATCGCCCTCGGGGAACGGCTTGGCCGGGTCGCCGCCGCGCAGGCCGATGCCCACGACAAGGCAAAGACCTTCCCCCACGACACATTCGCGGCACTGCGGGAGGCCGGCTATCTCGCCCTC
>JBQCJS010000017.1:0-18177 GCA_051952485.1 Thermomicrobiales bacterium
TATTGGAATGTCAAGTCAACTGTGATCCTGGCTTTTTTGGGCGGCCACCCACATGGGGTCGCCATCCCCACGACCGGGGTGCATCGGGCCGTCTCGTTCGTAGGGCCGACGCCCGGGGCCAGCCGCCCAATGCGACGCATGCCAAGCCAGGCGAGATGGTCCCATGAAGATCGTCCAGAGATGTTGAGCATTCGTTCCGCACGCGCCAGGAAGAGCGGATTGCCATGCAGATGACGACGGCCACGGCCAAAACCCCATCGACCGGCCTGCGCCTCTTCGGATTGCGCGGGGACCGGCGGGTGAAGCAGAAGAAGGACTGGAAGGCGGGCCTGTGGGCGCTGCTCTTCCTTGGCCCGAATCTCGTCCTCTTTCTCGTCTTCACCGCCTGGCCGGTGATCTACGGGTTCTACCTGAGTTTCTACAAGTACAACGTGCTGACCCCGGCCAAGTACGTCGGCCTGAAGAACTACCGCGATTTCTTCGAGAATCCGACGACCCCGACGATCATCAGGAACACGCTCTACTACGCGGCGGGCGCGGTGATCCCCTCCATGATCCTGCCGCTGCTGATCGCCGTGCTGCTGAACAACGCCGGCAGCCTCACCCGGTTCTGGCGGGCGATCTACTTCCTGCCGCTGGTCACCTCCGGGGTCGCGGCGGCGGCGGTCTGGAAATGGCTCTACGCCAAGGATTTCGGCCTCATCAATTCGTTCCTGCGCCAGCTGGGGTTCCAGCCGATCGACTGGCTGTTCAGCCTCACCTGGGCGATGCCCGCCGTCATTATCATGACGATCTGGCTCCTGATGCCCTTCAACATCATCCTCTACACCGCCGGGCTGCAGGAGATTCCGCGTGACTACTACGAGGCCGCCCAGCTCGATGGGGCCTCCACCTGGAACCAGTTCCGCAACATCACCGTGCCGCTGATCACGCCGACGACCTTCTTCGTCGGCCTGAACACCATGCTGGGCGTGCTCTTCGGTGGTTTCGACACCATCAACGTGATGACCCAGGGCGGCCCCCTGAACGCCACGAACATCCTCATCTACGACATCTACCAGAACGCCTTCCAGTACTTCAAGATGGGCTACGCCTCGGCGCAGGCCTACATCCTCTTCGTCTTCGTCTTCCTCTTCACGATCCTGAACTGGGTGCTGCAGCGAAAGTGGGTGCATTACGCATGAGCAGCTCGACCACGTCATCCGTGTCCCGCCCGGTGGATGTGGGCGGGATCGAGGCCGCCCTCGAGACCCCGAAGGCGAAGGAGGGCAATGCGTTCGCGCGGTGGGGCGTGAAGGGCCTGATCCTGCTGGCGCTGCTGATCGGCGCGGCGGTGAACCTCGTGCCCTTCCTCTGGATGCTCTCCACCTCGCTGAAGGACAACGCGCAGGCGTTCGCCTACCCGCCGACGTGGATTCCCGATCCGGTGCTCTGGCACAACTACGTCGATGCCTGGAACCGCGTGAACGGGCGGGTCTTCTTCAATACGGCCTTCTTCGCCGTCAGCATCGTGATCCTGCAGGGGCTGTTCACGACGATGGGGGGATTCGCCTTCGCGCGGATCGACTTCCCCTACCGCAATGTCATCTTCCTCACCTACCTCGGCACGATGATGATCCCGCCGCAGGTGACGTTGATCCCCACCTACATCGTGGTGGTGAAGCTGGGGTGGGTGAACACCTACCAGGGCATGATCCTGCCGATCGTGGCCTCCGGAGTCTTCGGCACCTTCCTCTTCCGCCAGTTCTTCATGCGGCTGCCTGAGGAGATGTACGAGGCGGCGCGGCTGGACGGCGCGAACTACTGGCAGCAGTTCTGGACCTTCACGCTGCCGCTCTCGCGCCCGGTGCTCGTCGCCTATTCGATCATCACCTTCCTCACCGCCTGGAAGATGTACCTCTGGCCGCTGATCGTCGTCCGCTCGCAGGAGCTGAAGGTGGTGCCGATCGCGATCGCCGAACTGAGCGGCAACGCCTCCCAGGACCGCGGCATCACGATGGCGGCGGTCGCGCTCTCGATCCTCCCGATCCTGATCCTCTATCTCGCGGCCCAGCGCTGGTTCGTCGAGGGGATCGCCATGTCCGGCCAGAAGGGATAACCGACCCGATGTCGTCCACGCCGTCCGCTTCGCCTGCCCATCGCCTTCGATTCGCCTACAGCACCATCAACTGGGGGGCATCCTGCGATCTCCCCGCCGCGCTCGCCGATATCCGGGCGGCGGGTTGGGGCGGGGTGGAACTCTTCGGGCACACGCTGGACCTGATGGGCACGCCGGCTCGCATGCGAGAGCTGCTGGCGGCCGAATCGCTGGTCCCGGCTACCCTCTTCGGCGGGATCGATCTTCCCGTCACCGACCTGATGCGCACGACGCACCTGAATCACATCCGGTTCGCCAGCGAGATTGGCGCGACGGCCTACGGTCTCGTCGGTGGCGGGCGCCTCCGCTGGCGACCGCCCTCCGACGCCGAGTACACGGAACTCGCCGCGTTCTGCGAGGAGCTGGCGATCTCCGGCGAATCCGTGGGGGTGACGGTGAGCTATCACCCGCACACGCTCTGCACGATCGAGACGTCGCCGGAGATCGCGATCCTGATGGAGCGGTCGTCGGCGCTGAAACTCTGCCTGGATGCCTCCCACATCGCGCTGGTCGGCGAGGACCCGCTGACGGTGATCGACCGGTGGTGGGACCGCCTGGGCTACATCCACCTGAAGGACTGGGGGAACGGGAAGTTCGCGGAACTGGGGCGCGGCACGCTGGGGATCGACTTTCCCGGCATCCTGGCGCACCTGGCGGATCGCCGGTTCGATGGCTGGGTGGTACTGGAGCAGAGCCAGAGCGAGGTCTCGCCCCTGGAGAGCGCGCGGATCAACACGGCCTACCTGCAGGGCATCGGCTACGACGTGGGGTATGCGGGATAGACGGACATCCCATTTCGGATGGTTTCGTTGGCGTAACGTCGTTTCCGCAATCCACGGCGGCCACCGGCCGCAGCTGCGAGGGCCGCATCTACGGGATCGCAACGGTGTTATTGACGGGGATGGTTGATGCGAGCCCGGACCGATACGCGATCGGTCCCTACGCACGAACGGTGGTGATTGGCGGGGATGGTTGCGACCATCGACGGGCCGACATGCAGTCGGCCCCTACGCACGAACGGTTGCCCGGCGGAGGGTGCCGGCGCCATCCGGTGAACAGGGAGACGACACGCACATGCTCAATCTCGTCCTCGTCGGCTGCGGCGGCATGGGGTGCCGGCACATCCGGGGGTTGCATCGCCTGAAGGAGATCGACGCCCTGCCCTTCACCCTGGCCGGCGTCGTGGACATCTTCGAACCGAACCGCGAACGCGCCGCCTCCCTGGCCGAGGAGTTGCTCGGGCACCGGCCGCAGCAGTTCGACTCCTTCGAGGCGCTCCAGGCCGGCCTCGGACGGATCGATGCGATGGTCGTGACGACCATACCGAACCTGCACGCGGAGATCGGCATCGCCGCGCTGGAGGCCGGGATCGACGTGATGGTGGAGAAGCCGATCGCCCTCACCACCTCGCAGGGGATCGCCCTGGTGGAGGCGGCCGCGCGGAACGGGCGCAAGCTCGCCGTCGCCGAGAACTACCGGCGCGATCCGATCAACCGCCTGGCGAAGGCCTTGCTCGATGCCGGGGCGATCGGGCCGGTGCATCTCTTCATCCAGTCGTCGTCCGGCGGCGGGGAGCGGGTCATCATCACCCCCTGGCGGCACCGCAGGGAGTCTGGCGGCATCGTGGTGGACATGGGCATCCACTACGCCGACCTGATGGAGTACTTCGTCGGGCCGATCAGCAGCGTCTACGGCCTGAACGGCATCGTGGACGAGACGCGGATCGACCCGGAGGGGACCGCGCATCCGGTCGATGCCGAGGATCTCTCGGTCGGGGTCTGCCGGTTCGCGAATGGCGCCATCGGCAACTACCTGATCGACTGCGCCGGGCGCGGGCAGGGGCATTTCCAGCGCGTCGCCTATGGCAGGAAGGGATCGTTGGCGATCCCCGCCGACCGCACGGGGAAGCCGCTCGCCCTGACCATGCGGGAGGGCGTGCTCGGCGCGGACCGGACGCTGGACGCCGACGAGGTGCTGGCCCTGGTGCCGGATTTCCACCTCGACGCGGTGACGCAGGCGCTCTTCGGCGGGGATCGCCTGACGCGCTACGACCTGCCGTTCGAGACGATCGACGCCAACCTGCTCGCGATCGAGCACGCGGACTTCGCCGACGCGATCCGGAACGACCGGCAGCCGGAGGTGGACGGGGCGTTCGGATTGCGCTCGCTGGCGATCGCCTACGGCTTCATCGAAGCCGAACTGGAGGGGCATGCCCTGGCCGTGGACGACCTGGTCGCCGGGATCGGCACGCCGTACCAGTCGGCCCTGGATGCGCAGCTGGCCGGCGCGACATAAGGTGGTCGCAGGTGGGGCAGGTCAGTGTCAACCCCGGAAAACGAATCGTTCCGGCGCAGCGGGCACAGCACGAACGGATCATCCCATTCCCGTAGATGCGGCCCTCGCAGCTGCGGGCGGTGGCCGCCGTGGGTCGCAAGGATGACGTCTTTGCCAACAGGAACATCCGGTACGAGATGTCGGGTGGCCACAAGGGCCGCATCTACGAGGCTGCAATGTTGGCTTTCGGTGAAAGGATCGCTCTCTGATGAGTGAGGACCGCAAACACGTCAAGGTCGTGGTCTGGGACAACATCGGCAACACCGTGCTGGGGATGCAGCACTGGGACGACTGGAGCGAGGAGATCCACACCCGGCTCCTCACCGAGGACCCGGACGCGCGGGCGCACGTCGTCTCGCTGGAAGACCTCTTCCCGGATGTCGACCTCGAGGTGAAATGGCTCTACGACCCCGTGAAGTCCCGGCGCGGGTTCGCCAGCTTCATCGACGCCCACGCCGATTGGCTGGTGCCGATCGAGGGGTCGGAGACCATCGTCCGCGAGACGCAGGACGCCGACTTCTTCATCCTCCACAAGGAGACCCTGCCGCCCGAGGCCGTCTCCAGTGCGGAGAACCTCCGCCTGATCCAGCACCTCGGCAAGGACTATCGCGGCGTGCCGGTGGAGGCCGCGCAGGCAAAGGGCATCCCGGTCGCGGCGACGGCGCTGGTGAACTACTCCGCCGTGGCCGAGCACGTCTGGGCGCAGATCCTCACGCATGTGAAGCGGATGCCGGAACAGCGCGAATACATGGCATCGGGCGCGTACCAGAACGAATGGGGCGCCTATCACCCCGGTGTGACGCTCCTCAGCGACCTCACGCTCGGCCTCGTCGGCATGGGCGAGATCGGGCGCGGCGTGGCGCGGGCGGCAGCGGCCTTCGACATGCGGGTCCGCTACTGGGATATCGTGCGCTTCCCGGACCTGGAGGAGAAACTGGGGCTGGAGTTCGTGGACTGGGACACGCTCTGGTCCGAATCGGACATCGTCACCACCCAGCTTGCCCTGAACGAGCATACGCAGGGGATCATCGGCGCGAAGGAGTTCGCGATGATGAAACCCACCGCCTTCTTCATCAACACCGCCCGCGGTCGCCTGGTCGACGAGACGGCGCTGATCGCCGCGCTCCAGGAGGGCGAGATCGCCGGGGCCGCGCTGGATGTCTACTACGACGAGCCGCTGCCCCTGGCCAGCCCGCTCCACGCGCTGGCCGCCGAACGGCCCGCCGACATCATCCTGACACCGCACTCTGCCGCGCAGGGGCCGTGGACGTGGATTCGCGATTCGCAGGATCTCTGGTTCAACATCCGGCGCACGCTGGATGGCCAACCGATCGCCTATCGGGTAGGGTGACGCGACCACATCGCGTTGCCACCGCCGCCTGCAAGGAGGGCATCCACCAGCGCCGACCGCTCCGACCACCCCGGACGTTTCCGGAAGACCTCAGTATCCGTATCGCATTCGTTGAAAGGACCGTGTTCCATGATCGTGCTCGTCGCCAAGTACTACGTGAAGGACGGCAACGTCGATGCCGTGCTGGAGGCGCTGAAGGAGATGGCGCCCCTGGTGGCCGCGCACGAGCCGGATGCGTCCATCTACCACGTCAGCCGCTCCACCGAGGACCCGAACCTGATCCTGCTCTACGAGCGCTACACGGACATGGACGCCGTGGCCGCGCACCGGGAGACGCCGCACTTCAAGGAGATCATCGAGGGGCGGATCATCCCGATGCTGGATCGCCGCGAGCGCGAATTCTACGAGACGGTCATCACGGAGTAGGGGGTCAGTCCCCCGATAGCATCCGGCGCGTTCTCCGAACACGCAACAACGCATGTCATGGTGAGCGAAGCGAACCACCCCCGCGCGAAGCGCTATCGACCGAACCACCAGGTCGATCACCGAGCGACGGGTTCGTCCATCGCGATGCAGGCACATGACGGGGACGTACGGGCATCGTCTATGCCACCAGCGAGTTCCGGCTTCGCCGGAAGGTGGATCGCTTCGCGCGGAGGTTCTTCGCTTCGCCCAGTGGATCGTCAAGCCCAACGTGTCGTATGTGCCGGTGGGCGGCGAACCACGAGGGTTCGCCCTACGTACGATCGAAACGCCCGCCGATCCGGCCGTTTGTCGGGACCGACCGCGTGTCGGTCCGTTCCCAGCACCGCGGAAGCCACCTTCGGCGAGACGGTTTTCAGATTGCCATTCACGGGCGAGCGTTCGGTGACCACCTTGTGCGGCTACCTGGCGTTTCGCCACGACCCGTCGATCCGGCGCGGGCAACCGCGCCCTAGCAGGAGCACCAGCCACCGATGAAGCTCGTATCCTTCCAGATCGAGACCCCGCTCGGCGCCCGCGTCCGGATCGGCGCGGTCGACGATGATGGGCAGTACGTCGATCTCGAATATGCCCTCCGCAGCCAGTTGATCGCCGACGGCCTGACGGATGCCGCCGCCGAACGTATCTCCACCGCGCTCGTGCCGTCCAGCATGGTCGCCTTCATCGAAGGCGGCGATCGTTCGCTGGACGCCGCCCGTTCGGCGCTCGCCTGGGCGGCGGACCAGGCGGATGCCCCGTGGCGATGGGCGCCGGCGGATGTCACGCTGCTCGCCCCGGTGCCGTCGCCGCCGACGCTGCGCGATTTCATGGCCTTCGAGACGCACCTGCAGAACATCTACCCGAAGCTGGGTCGTGAGATTCCGCCCCAGTGGTACGAGTTCCCCGTCTACTACAAGGGCAATCCCACCAACCTCGGCGCCGACGGCGAGGATATCCACGTCCCGAGTTACGAGGAGAAGCTCGATTTCGAGTTCGAGCTGGGTATCGTCATCGGCAAGGGCGGGATCGACATCCCGAAGGAGCAGGCGCTGGATCACATCTACGGGATGATGATCTACAACGACTTCTCCGCCCGCGTCTTCCAGAGCCGCGAGATGGCGGTCGGGCTCGGTCCGGCGAAGGGCAAGGATTTCCAGCGCGGACATGTCTTCGGGCCGTGGCTGGTGACGCGCGACGAGATTCCGGATGTCTACGCGCTGCACATGCAGGCGCGGGTGAACGGCGAGACGTGGTGCGACGACACCAGCGGGTCCATCCACTGGACGTTCGAGGACCTCATCGCCCACGCCTCGACGGACGAGCGGCTGATCCCGGGGGAGATCCTGGGCAGCGGCACGGTCGGGTGGGGCTCGGCGGCGGAGCGGGGCACGGCGCTCAATGCCGGGGATGTGGTCGAACTGGAGGTGACGGGCCTCGGCCTGCTGCGCAACCGCGTGGTATAGCGGGGCCGTGGGCGGAACCCGCCGCGGCTCGTCGCATGGCTGCGGGAATCTGGCCCCGGCGCGGACGCTGACGAGCCGCCTGTGTCATCCCGGGCACGCAGCCCATGACGGATGCGGGCACGGACGGGGGACCGGGTTGCATGCCTGACGCCATCGTGCGACTCGGTCCCTCGACTCCGCTCCATCGAGCATGCCTTGTGGTCGTACGAGTCGCTTCGCTCGGGATGACACACTTTCACGCCCACGCCCACGCCCACGCCCACGCCCACGCCCACGCCCACGCCCACGCCCACGCAAGCAACGTATCCCCTCGTCCAATGGAGGACATCATGCCGGACAATGCCCGTCCACGCTTCGGCTACTGCCTGCCGATCTTCGCCAATCCCACCGCCGGCCTCTTCCGCACGCCGAATGAGGACCAGGTCGATGCCCGCACGACGCTCGATCTCGGCATCCACGCCGAGGCGATCGGCTTCGAGTCGCTCTGGGTGGCCGATCACCTGATGCTCGGGCGCGACGAGGCGATCCTCGAAGGCTGGACGATCCTCTCCGCGCTGGCGGGCACCACCAGCACCGCCCGGCTCGGCATGATCCACCAGGCGCATTACTTCCGCTCGCCGGCGCTCGCCGCCAAGATGGCCGCCACGCTCGACCAGCTCAGCGGCGGGCGGCTCATCATGTTCTACGACTTCGGGCGCCAGGCGCGGGAGCATCACGCCTATCACCTGCCGTATCCGGATGACGTGGACGTGCGCGTGCAGGAGACGGTGGACGGGATCTCGCTGATCCGCGATCTGTGGGCGGCTGGATCAACACCGCTCACCGTCTCCCACGATGCCTATGGGGTGACGGATGCGACCTGCACGCCCGTCCCGGCGCAGGCGACGGTGCCGATCTGGTTCGGCGAGGTGGAGGAGGGCCTGCTCGATGCCTGCGCGGCGTTCGGGCACGGCTGGAACACCACTCCGTGCGGGCTGGACGAACTCGGCAGGCGGCTGGGCCTCCTGCGCGCCGCCTGCGACCGGGCCGGGCGCGACGTCGGCGAGATCGAGGTGAGCGTCGAGATGCAGGTCCTGGTCGCGGAGAACGACGAGGCGGTGCGGTCCAGCCTGCGCGGGCTGCTGGCGAAGGCGCCGGACCGGGAACGGATCGATCCCGCCCTGCAGGCCTTCGCCGATGGCGCGGCCGAGACGCCCCCGGCCTCCTTCACCGAGAGCACCATCATCGGCACGCCGGAGCAGGTGCGCGCCCAGCTCCAGGCGTATGTCGATGCCGGGACGGATCACTTCCTCCTCTGGTTCCTCGATGCGCCGGACCGCGCCGGGATGGACCTGGCCGCGCGGGAGGTCTTCCCCGCCTTCGCCTGATGCAATGGGAGAGCGAACGGAAACGGGCGGGGATGCACAGTCGCACCCCCGCCCGTTCTCGTGTCCCTGCCGTTGTTCCAGGCTAGGCCACGGCAGGATCTGCCTGGCTGCGATAGCGGAGGAAGGCGATCCCGCCGAGCAGGATGCCGCCGAGCAGGAAGACGATGCCCAGCAGCTGCAGGGTGTTGTTGGCCGCTTGATCGTTGTTGACCAGCAGGATCACCCCGAGGACCGCGGTCATCGCCCCGACCCCGAGGCCGCCCCAGGCATCCTTGCCCAGCTTGCGCACCAGCAGGACCCCGACGATGGTGATCGCCGCGTACGCCAGCAACCCCCAGCCCAGGATCAGGCGCAGGGCCCGGAGGTCCATGTAGTCCCAGATCCAGCGGGCGGTGCCGATGGCGCCGATCGCGGTGCCGATGCCCGCCCGGAAGGCGGTGTAGAGCACGAGATCGGTGGATCCGGCGCGGAACTCGGCGACGACGCCCATCAGGCTGGCGACTAGCAGCACGAGGGCCGTGATCTGGAGGATGGCGGTGCTGGCGCTGGCCTTGTCCGCGAGTACCCAGATCCCGAGGGCGATGAGGGCGACCGCCTCGACCGCCACGATGATCCAGTTCGTGCTGCGCCCCAGCGGATTTCCCTGGTCGATCAGGTCGCGCGTTTTCGATGCCATGTCGATCTCTCCCCGGAAGGCGGTTAGCGCGGTGCGGCGGTCGTCCACCGCTCCTCAGGCAGCGCGATGGTGGAGATGGCATTCAGCTGCGAGAAGATGCCGGCGACGGCCAGCACGATCATGGGGATGGTCCACCACCAGGATTCGTTGATCACCGCCACGACGTTGCCGTAGCCGAGGTCGGCGCGGTCGATCTTGTTGATGACCAGCAGCAACCCCCCGATGACGACGCTGGCGCCGACGAAGGCGGTGTTGACCAGCACGATGTAGACCGGCAGCGCCAGCGCGAAGGCGATGACGAAGAAGAGGACGAAGCCGATGGCGGCGAACAGGAAGATGAGCCAGCGGGCATCGGAGCCGAAGGCGCGGATGAGGGCCGTGCCGAGGGCCGCGCCGGTGGACCCGGCGGCAATGAGGGCGCCGGCGTACCACCACAGGTAGGAGATGGCGGCGAAGAGCAGGCCGAGGAAGAAGCCGACGATCCAGGAGGTGATGGTGGAGAAGACCCCATCACCGAAGATGGCATTCACCCCGGCGCCGCCGACGAGGAACCCCAGGATGAAGCCGAGGATCGGCAGGGCGGCGAAGAAGAAACGAAGTCCCGCAAAGACCAGCACCAGGCCAAGCACAATGGCCACGATGCCGACAACGATATCCCACATGATGCGACCTCCCGGTCTGCGATGGGCGGAACCCGCCCTCAGCGTGCGACATGTCCAGCACAGATTCGATCGGGGTGCCCTCGTCCGGAGTCCGGCGAGTCCCGACAGTCGCTCGCGCGCTCCGGAGACATGTCCACAGTGTCCTGCCCGTGAAGGGTCGAGGAGCACGAAAGACCGGCAACGGCGAGCGTCTTCGCCCAGCCCCCACATGCTGGACGACCCTGCGACATCAATCGTGCACCACCCCTCCCTCCACGCATGCGTGCCCAATCCCCCCGACATGGCCCGCGAGCCCTGAAATGGCGTACGTATGGGACGCCAGCCCCTGTATCATAGCGTACGTACCGGTGGATTCCACCGTCCAATGTGGGGGATTTCCCGACGAGGGCCATTCGCCTGGCGGGCGGGCGGCTCCTACAATGACCGTGGCCGGTGCGTCCCCGCGGCGGCCACCCCGAGCGCGCTGGACCCGCGCCCGCCGTACCGGTCGCGCTCCCGGTCCGCCTCGTGGGCGGACGATCCCCGGAAGCCCCCCTGGAGGTCTGGTCCCGCGTTCATGGAACCTGCAATCGATGTCCTCGAAGAAGTCGGTGAGACCGTGGTCGCCCATACGACGTCGCTGGTGCGCATCGCCACGATCATCGTGGTGGCGATCCTGGTCAAGATCGTCCTGCGCGTCATCGGCAAGCGGGTGTTGCGTGGGTTGGTGACCGGCGTCGAGTTCCTGCAGGAAGGGGGGTACGAGCAGGCCAAGCGGGAAGCCGACGACCTCTCCGAGGCGTCTCCCCTGCTTGCCGCGCGGGGTGTCCAGCGGGCGAAGACCATCGGCAGCGTGCTGAACAACCTCTCCACCTGGGTCATCGTCGGTATCGTGCTCTTCCTGATCCTGGAGGTGCTCGATTTCGACGCCACCACGCTGATGGCCTCGGCGGGTATTCTCGCCGCGGCGTTGGCCTTCGGCGCGCAGGACATCGTGAAGGACATGCTGAACGGCTTCTTCATGGTCTTCGAGGACCAGATCGGGGTCGGCGATTTCGTCGAGATCGGCACGACGACCGGCGTGGTGGAGGCCGTCGGCATCCGGGTCACGCAGGTGCGCTCCGTCGATGGCACGCTCTGGTTCATCCGCAATGGGGAGATCGTCAAGCTCGGGAACAAGTCGCAGACGTGGGCGCGGGTCGTCTTCGACCTGCCAGCCCCCTACGATGCCGATGTCGAGGCCTTCGAGGCCGTGGTCCTCGCGACGGCGCGCAGCGTCGTGGAGCTGCCGGAGTGGAAGCCCTACATCATCGAGCAGCCCGAGATCTGGGGGATGCAGTCGTTGACGGGCGAATCGATGGTCATCCGCCTGGTCCTGAAGACGACGCCCGCCAAGAATTACGACATCGAGACGGAAATCCGGCGCGCGCTCAAGACGAACCTGGATGCCGCGAACATGCACCTGCCGATCGTGAACCGGATGGTCGTCGCCAATGCGGAAGACCTCTCCCACATCCACGCCCGGCGACGTCCGCCCGACGATCCGCCACCCGTCCCCGCGACGCTGGCCCCCGCCCCGGAGGACGTGTGATCCCTGGGACACCCTGACGCGACGAGGCCCGATGCATGCGCATCGGGCCTCGTCCCGTCGTGTTGCACGGCTACTACGTGGTGGCCGTGGCCGTGGCCGTTGCGGTGGGCGTCGGGGTCGCCCCGGAACTGCCGCCCGGCTGGCCCATCCCGGCAGGAGGGGTGCCGTTGGGTGGCATTCCGCCCGGACCGCCCCCGGCGGGTGGCGTTCCGTTCGGGCCGCCTTGGCCGCCCGGTCCTCCCTGCCCACCCGGGCCTCCCTGTCCGCCACCTCCACCGCCGCCGCCCTGGCCGGTCTGGTCGTTGTCGGTACTCGGGTTGACGCCGACCGTGATGGTGCCGGTGATGCCCTTGGTCAGGTCGTTCTCGTCGTTCGCAGCCAGCGTGAGGAAGTAGGTCGGATCGTCTTCCTCGACATCGACGAAGACGGTGTCGTCCGCGAGGCGGGTGAAGGTGTCCGTCTTCTCGTTGTAGGGCGATTCCTTCGCGATGCGCTCGCTGAAGCCGTCGTCGAAGGCGAGCTGGCCGATGTGCGCCACCGTGCCGCCGTCGTAGGTGCCGTCCTCCGTCGCGCCGCCGACATGGACCTTCATGTGGATGTGGATGTCGCGGCTGACATACCAGCCGGGATAGATCGTGGTGAACTCGGCGACGCCCTCGGAGTCGGTGAGCATCACGCCGCGCAGGAAGGTCTCCGGGTTCGAGCCATCGTCGACATACGCGCCGGTGCCGCCCGGGCTGGCGGTGGTGAAGCCGGAGTAGAAGCCCTTGGCGTCGCAATGCCAGACATCGACGGCGGCATTCTCGATCGGCATGCAGCTGGTGGCATCGACAACGGTGATCCGGAGGTCGAGCGGGATGCCGGCCTTGCCTTCGGTGATGTCGTTGCGAACCAGCAGATCGTCCAGGTAGTAGGGACCGACGGTCAGCTCCGGGGTGAGGACGCAGACGCCGGAAGCGACGGCGGTGGCGCTCCCGCTGGCGGCTGGCGAGGCGACGGGCGTCGCGGCGCTGGAACCCTGGGCGAAGGCCTTCATCGCAGCTCCGCCCATTGCCCCGGCGGCGGCAACGCCGGCTCCCGCCTTGAGGATGAAGCGGCGGGTGGCCCGTTCGTGCCAGCGGGCATTGTCGAGCTGCTCGTGCGTCGGCCAGGAGTGTTCCTGCGTCCCTGCGGGGTTCGGCGAATCGGTCATGAAATCGAATCTCCTTCCAGTCTGGTGAATGGCCCACGATGCCTTCACTGGAATTCAGGATACGGATGCGATGTATGGTCTCCGTATGCTGACCGAACCGATTCGCAGGTGGGATTCGTTCTCGATGATCGCCCGCCGACGGGACCATGCCCCGGTCGGCGGGCAGGTCCGCTCAGCGCAGGGAGAGGGTCTCGGCGGTGCGGCGGCCCTCGGCCGTGAGCGCCAGGCGATCCGCCCGCTGCTCGACCAGGCCCCGGTCGCGGGCGCGACGGATCGTCGCGGTCGCCTCGGCGGACGACCAGCGGAGCGCCGCCGCGACATGCCCGATGCTGCTCTCCGGTCCCTGCGCGCCGGTCGCCTCGTGCGTCAGCAGGTGGGCGATCATGAGGTCGATCGCGAACCGGCGGGCATTGCGCCGGCGGCGGCGGATGCGGGCGATCAGCCCCTGCGACGGCGAGAGCAGGAGGGCCAGCAGGAAGCAGACGCCCGTCATGGTCGCCATCGCGCCGGAGACGGAGAGATCGAACCGGAAGGCCAGCTCGAACCCCGTCCAGGCGGAGAGCGCCCCGATCGCGACCGAGAGGCTGATCATCGCCAGCAGGTCATCCGTCAGCAGGTAGGCGGTGGCCGCCGGGACCACGACCAGCGCCACCACGAGGATCGCTCCCACCGCGGTGAAGGCCCCGACCGTCGTGACCGAGAGCACGGTCATCAGCGCGTACTGGATGAGGACCGGGGAGAACCCGAGCGCCGCCGCGAGGGCCGGATCGAAGGTGGAGAGCTTCAGCTCCTTGAAGAAGAGGAGCAGGAAGATCGCGTTCACCAGCAGCAGGATGCCCATGATCCAGAGCGGGCGCGGCCCCAGGTCGCGATCGCCAATGACGAGCCGGTCGAAGATCGAGAATTCGATGTTGCCCATCAGGATCGCGTCGGCGTCGAGGTGGACGTGCGTGAAGAAGCGGCTGACGAGGACCGTTCCCAGCGCGAACATCGCCGGGAACACGATGCCCATCGCGGCGCTCGTGTCCACGCGGCCGCTGCGGCTCAGCGCCTCCACGAAGGTGACCGTCGCCAGGGCGGCGATGGTCGCCCCGATCGTGCCGGTGACGAGGTTCGAATCGGCGGAGATCCAGTAGCCGAAGACGAGGCCGGGCAGGATCGCGTGGGAGACCGCGTCGGTCATCATCGCCATGCGGCGGAGCACCAGGAAGGTGCCCAGCAGGGAGCACGCGGCAGCGCAGAGGACGGCGGTGAGCAGGATGACGGTGCCGGAGGTCATGCGTGGCCTCCCGTCGCGGTGATGCCGGCCGGGGACGCATCCCCCCCAGCGGCGGGAAGCGGTGGCGGTGGCACGAGTCCCCGCCGGTTCCGGCGCTGGCGTCTTCGCCACCACTCGGGCAACAGGCCGTGCCGGGGGGCGAAGACGATGGAGACCAGCACCATCGCCGTCAGCGCGAGGATGATCATCGGGCCGGTGGGAAGGGCGGCATCCTGCACGCTCACCACCGCGCCGGTGACCCCCGCTGCCGCGCCGATGAACGCCGAGAGGACGAGCATCACGGAGAGGCGATCCGTCCACTGGCGGGCGGCCGCGCCGGGGCCGATCACCATGGCCGCCATCAGGACGACGCCGACCGTCTGCAGGCCGATCATCACCGCGATCACCAGCAGCGACGTGAGCAGGACATTCAGGCCGCGCGTCGGGAAGCCGATCGCGGCGGCGAACTCCGGATCGAAGGAGAGCAGCTTGAACTCCTTGTAGAGGAGCACGACCACCAGCACCGCCGCGCCGCCGAGGAGGGCGAAGGTCTCCACATTGCTGCGGACCAGGGCCGCCGCCTGCCCGAACAGGAACTTGTCCAGCCCGGCCTGGCTGGCATCGCCGTTTCGCTGGAGCCAGGTGAGGAGGACGATGCCGAGGCCGTAGAACGTGGAGAGCACGACGCCGAGCATCGTGTCCTCGGAGAGCTTCGTCTCGCGGACGGTGTTCAGCAGGAGCAGGGTGCCGATCCAGCCGGCGATGCCGGCGCCGATCAGCAGGGGAAGCGGCGTCCGCGACCCGGTGAGCAGGAAGGCGATGCAGATACCCGGCAGGGCGGCGTGGGAGAGCGTATCGCCGAGCAGGCCCTGGCGCCGCAGGAGGGCGAACGCGCCGAGGATACCGCCCACGATCCCGAGCAAGGCCGATCCCAGGGCGACATTGCGCAGGGTGTAGTCGAAGATCAGGTCGTGGAGGGTGGCGGAGACGGTGTCGATCATGAGCGGCCACCGCCTCCGCTGCCGACCGGCACGGCCATGCCCCTGGCGGCATCACCGGGCATTCCCCCCAGGGAGCGCGGCCGCAGGAGCGACATGGTGCCACCGTAGGCGCGTTGCAGGTTCTCCAGGGTGAACGTCTCCGCGAAGGGGCCGCTGGCGACGAGCCGGACGTTCAGCAGCACGAGCCAGTCGAAGTAGTCCGGGGCCGATTCCAGGTCGTGATGGACCACGATCACCGTCTTCCCGGCGGCGCGCAGGTGCTGGAGGATGCCGACGATCGATTTCTCGGTCGCGGCATCGACCCCGGCGAAGGGCTCGTCCATCACGTAGAGCTGCTGGTCCTGCACCAGCGCGCGGGCGAGGAAGACGCGCTGCTGCTGGCCGCCGGAGAGCTGGCTGATCTGGCGATCCGCGAAGTCCGCCATCCCGACCTGCTCCAGGGCGTGCCGCGCGCGGTCGCGCTCCGTCCTGCCGGGCCGCTTCACCCAGCCGAGCTGGCCATAGGTGCCCATCGTCACCACATCGAGCGCATTGGTGGGGAAACTCCAGTCGACACTGCCACGCTGGGGGACGTAGCCGATGAGCCGGCGTTGTTTCGGCGACGTGTGGCCGAAGATCTCCACGGTGCCCGCCGCGACCGGCACCAGCCCCATGATCGCCTTCAGGAACGTGCTCTTTCCGGCGCCGTTCGGGCCGACGATGGCGGTGAGGGTGCCGGTGGGGATGCTGACATCCACATCCCAGAGCACGGCGCTGTCGCGGTAGGCCACCGTCAGGTCATGGACGCTGATGGCGGCGGATTCGTCGCGGATGTTCATGCAGGACCTCCCCGGCGGATGCCGGTTTCCGGCGTCCCGTCGCCGGCGCCGAGGAGGGCGCCGACGATGGTATCGATGTTGTGGGTGACCATGCCGATGTAGGTTCCTTCCGGGGTGCCCTCCTCGCCCATGGCATCGGAGAAGAGCTGGCCGCCGATGGCGACCTCCCAGCCTTGCGCCCGGCACCCTTCCCGTACGGCCTCGATGGTGGCGGGGGAGACGCTGGATTCGACGAAGATCGCGCCGATCCGGCGGTCCACGATGAAGCCGATCAGCGCCTGCACGTCCCCGGCGCCGGCTTCCGATGCCGTGCTGATGCCCTGGAGACCGCGTACCTCGAACCCGTAGGCGCGCCCGAAATAGGCGAAGGCATCGTGCGCGGTGATGAGGACGCGCTGGGCCGCCGGGACGCGGTCGGCCTGCTCCCGGACGTAGGTGTCGAGCGTTTCCAGCTGTGCGCGATAGGCCGCGCCGTTCGTCCGGAAGGTCTCCCCGTCATCCGGGAAGGTTTCCCCGAGGCGGGCGATGACCTCCTCCAGCGCGAGGATCCAGAGCGAGACATCGAACCAGACATGGGGATCGTGGGCGCTGTCGAAGGTGAGCAGGCGATCCTCCGGGATGGCGCCCGAGACGGCGAAGGTGGGTTTGCCGGAGCGCTGGATGGCCTCGAAGGTATCGACCATCCGGCCTTCGAGATGGAGGCCGCCGTAGAAGATGATGTCGGCCTCGGAGAGGGTGCCGATGTCGCGGGCACTGGGCTTGTAGAGGTGGGGATCGATGCCCGGACCCATGAGGGCGGTGACCTCCACCCGGTCGCCGCCGGTGTTGCGGACGAGGTCGGCGATCATGCCGACGGTGGTGGCGACGCGGATACGAGCGGGACTCCCATCCTGGGCGCTGGCTGGGCGGGACGGCGATCCGAAGGAAAGGGTGCGCAGCGTCGCGGCGCCGACGACGGCCGTGGCCGCGGCGCCAGTGAGGAGGGAGCGTCGGGAGCATGGCACGTGGCGGCAGGTCCTTTCGGGATGGTGCCCAGTCTGCGGGCCGAGGGGGACACAGGCGTCGCGCCGGGGTCCGGTAATAGACTGGGCGACATTCGATATTAGCCATGACTATATCTGATGGCCGTGAATTCGTCATCCCCCGGTGCGGACCTTCCGGAGCGCTTCTGGATGGAGATCGGGCTGTCCATCCGGCGCCCATGCGATGCCCATGGGTGGGAGGCCCTCGAACTGCTCGCCGCCAACCGGCGACGGCTCGCCCGGTACGAGCCTCCCCGCGCTGCCCGACTCACGAGAATGCGAACGGGCCGTCATCCCAACCGGGGATGACGGCCCGTGTCATTGCGCCGTGGATCAGCGCCCTGAGGTCGGTGTGCCCGATGCCTCCGGCGTCGCGGCGTCGGCGCAGGCGGGATTGGTAAACCGATGGTAGGTAATCTCGGTGCGCGGTGTGGCGCTGGCCGGAGGATCGACGATCGGACGCTGGGTATCTGCGCGGAGGACGACGATATCCTCATCGACGTAGTAGTGGCCGTCCTGCTCGACGAAGGCAACGAATGAGAGGATGTCGTTCGCGGTGAGGACATCGAGGTCTTGGAGCGCGGCGCTTGAAACCGTGCCGATCATCGCGCCGTAGCGGCCATCGGGCAACTGGTAGACATCACTGGGCAGGAAGATCGCCCGAGCATTCTGGTGGTCAGGCTCGACGTTCTGCACGGCGAATGTCATGGTGCGGTTCACCGGGAGTGGGAATCCCGCGATCAACTCGTCCGCAATCGGTCGACAGATGTAGTTCTGGATTTCCTTTTCGTGGGCCGGTGCCGCGACCATATCGTTCCAAAGGATGCGCATGCGGTCCGCCATAACCGACTGCATGTCGGCATC
>JBQCJS010000018.1:0-2580 GCA_051952485.1 Thermomicrobiales bacterium
GGGCACCTTGGAACTCGTGGCGGCGGGAGCCATCGTCCTCCTGCTCGGCAGCCTCCTGGTGGGGGCTCATCGCCGGAACTGAGTAGGGGTCGAGACATAGGGAGGGCAGGCGAGCGGTTCGCCTGCCCTCCCTCATGCCTCGCTCCAGCTCCACTCAGGCCGTGACGAGGTCCACGTCCACGGCTTCGGCCACCAGCTCACGCTCCACCCTGGCCGCGACCGGCGCCAGCTGGATCGGGTTCGACCACGCCCGCTTGCCATCGGCATCGATCGCCGTCACCCGCGCGAAGCCGTGCTTCCGGAACGGCTCCAGGTCGAACCGCGCCGAGGTGATGCCCTCGCCCGCATTCCCCGCTCCCGCCACCGCCACCGCGCGGCGGCTGAGCGGACCGTTCCCCGTCACCAGGATGCGCCCCACCGGCGACGTCTCCACCACAAGCTCATCCGTTGCCTCGTCGATCGCGATGGAGGCGATCTCCGGGCCCGTGGACGCGTAGTAGTGACCGGCCTTCAGCGCCGCCACCAGGGCATCGGGGTCGAGCGAGGTCGCCTTCACCATCACCCAGCCGCCGAATGCCTCCGGATGCGCCTCGCCCGGAGCGCCAAGCGGCGTCTTGAAGTGGGCATCGTCGGCGGCATTCGCGCTCAGGAAATGACCGGCTTCCATCAACTGGTCCAGCAGGTAGAGCCCGTCACTCCGGTCGATTCCGGCGTTGCAGGCGTGGTTGTAGACCTCGACGGAATGGATGAACGGGGCGACCCGCAGGGCATCCTCCAGCGTGAGGGAGTTCCAGTGCGGATGCGCGATCGCCACGAACGCCCCCGCCTCGACAGCGCGGCGGGCGAGGTCCTCGCCCCGCTCCCCAGGTGTCCAGGCCGGGAAGTCGAGTGGGAGGCCGACGGCCACGAGATGCCAGAGTTCGCCGTTGCCCATGCCCGGGCCGTGGATCTCGGCTCCGAGGATAGTCGTGAAGTCGTCGCCACGCAGGCCGGTGGTATCGCTGATCGTGATGAAGCGGTCCGCCGGCGCCTCCTTCCGGAAATAGGCCTCCGGCAGGAAGTGATCGGTGAGCACGAGGAAGTCGTAGCCGCGATCGCGATAGGCGGCGATCACCTCGTCCGGCGTCAGGGTGCCGTCGGAGCGGGTGGAATGGGTGTGCAGGTTGCCCTTGAAGAAGCGGCCGGGCTGGGCGAACGGCAGGGCATCGGGCGTGAGGTGGGGCATGGCAGGGGATCTCCGGATGCAGCGGAATCGGCAGGCAGGCGGGCACAGGGCCACCCCGCCACGCTATCGACCGCGCGAACGCTCCGGATCAACGAACCGTGAAGCGCCGCTGCACATCGGTGCACACTTGGTCCGCATTTCCGGAATTCCGGACTTACGGCTACCCGTATTGCTCACGGATCTCCAGCAGGAGTGCATCGATCGCCGCCCGATCCGGCGTGTCCGGGTGGAGTGGGCCTTCACCATGTCGCCTCAGGCGGATCAATGCCATGCGTGCTCGGTCATGCGCATGGCGTCCGTATCACCTGGCGCTGGTGACCAACGATCCCCCTCGGGTGCTGCCCAGCATGCACCACCCGGCCAATACTTCCCCTTGTATACCTACTGGCATCCGGCGTAGAGTTGGCGATGACCGGGGTGCCGGACCACCCCCGTCGCGTGGGCGCGACGTGCGCCTGCCTGGGTCCCGACGATCTCCGTTTCTCATGTCCCATTGGAAAGGACACGTCCGTATGAGTCAGTCGTTGCGCCTTGGCACCCTCGTCGACGACCTTCGCGCCGGGAATCTCTCCCGCCGCCAGTTCATGCAGGCTGCCGCCGCGCTCGGCGTCGGTACCGCCGCCGCCTCCCTCATTGCAACCAGCGCCCTCGCCCAGGACGCCACCCCAGAAGCATCACCGGCCGCCTCGCCCGCCGCAGCCGCGAACGTCTTCCCGGATGCCGGGACCGAGGGCCAGACCCGCGGCGCCGGTGGCGACCTCCGCATCATCCAGTCGCAGGCCCCGACCGTGCTGGCGACGCACAGCTCCACCGGCAGCAAGGATGTCTACGCCGGCAATCTCGTGCTCGAGCCCCTGATGATCTATCTCGCCGACGGCACCCTCGGCGCGGTCCTCCTGGAGGCCGTGCCCTCCGTCGAGGCCGGCACGCTGAAGGACGACCTCTCCGGCGTGACCCTCGTCCTGAAGGAGGGCCTGCTCTGGAGCGACGGCACCCCGGTGACCTCGAAGGACATCGAGTTCACCTGGAAGTGGATCACCACGCCGGAGAACGCCTCCATCAATATCGATTCCTGGAGCATCATCCAGGGCATCGAGCTGCCGGACGACCGCACCGCCGTGGTCACCTTCACCGCGCCGCAGGTCGCCTGGTTCGAGACCTTCACGGCGGCCGAGTACGGCGTGATCTATCCCTCCCACGTCTTCAACGACGACCCGACCAACAAGAACGACGCCTTCCTCACCAACCCCATCGGCACCGGGCCGTTCAAGGTCGATTCTTTCACCCCGAACGACCAGGCCGTCTTCGTCGCCAACGAGAACTACCGCGAGGCGAACAAGCCCTTCTTCTCCCGC
>JBQCJS010000019.1:0-2018 GCA_051952485.1 Thermomicrobiales bacterium
TTGGGGGGTGGGGGTTTGTGTGTAATGTGATGAGGGCTCGGTCGGGTTTTTTGGGTTTGTGTGGGCCCCGCCTTGGGGGGTTTTTGGGGGGCCCACGCCGGTTGTGGGGGGTGAACATGGCGGGGACCCGTACCGTGAAGGCAGGTGATCGCGTCCTGGTCGTGGCGAACCCGGCCACACGCCGGGAGATCGATCCGATCCTCGCCCTGCTTCGGCAGACCGCTCCGGCTGGTGTCGACCTCGATATCTGCGTCACGACATCGGCAGGCGAGGCGCGCTCGATCGCACAGGAGCGCGCGCACGGCGCGGCGATGGTGATCGCGATCGGGGGCGATGGAACGGTGGCGGATGTCGCGGGAAGCCTGGAGCATGGCGGGATTCCGCTGGCGATCGTCGCTGCCGGCTCGACGAACATCATCGGGCGGCAACTGGGCGTGCCCACGGACCCGGCCGCCGCGATCGCGCTCTTCTGGGGAGAACACCAGGAGCAGATCATCGATGCCGGGTACTGCAACGACCGCGTCTTCCTCCACATGGCGGGGGTCGGCTTCGATAGCGAACTCTTCGCCCGGACCGACAGCCGGCTGAAGCGAAAGGTGGGGTGGATGGCCTACCTGCCCGCGGGCGCCTCCGCGTTGCGGGAGAAGCCCGCCTGCCTCCAGATCGAGGCGGATGGGGAGTCCTTCGAGGTGGTCTCGCCGCTGGTGCTGGTCGCGAATGGCAGCGCCGTGATCCACCCGGCGCTGACGATCCACCCGGATATCGACACGCGGGATGGCAAGCTGGACCTGATCGTGGTGACGGCCACGACGCCAACGCAGGTGGCGCGGACGCTGGCACGCGCGGCGACGCGACGCTTGTCCGAATCGCCCTACGTGATGCACCGGCAGGTGACGACGGTCTCGGTGCGGGCGGATCGGGCGATTCCGGTGCAGCTGGATGGCGATGTGAACGAGGTGCTCCCGGCGACGTTCCGGGTCGAGCCCCAGTCGATGCGAGTGATCGTGCCGTTATCCTGACGCGTTCTGCG
Organism: Thermomicrobiales bacterium; assembly: GCA_051952485.1. Classification (GTDB taxonomy): domain Bacteria; phylum Chloroflexota; class Chloroflexia; order Thermomicrobiales; family UBA6265; genus JASGDN01. The sequence goes on from JBQCJS010000019.1 coordinate 1,031, forward strand.
GTTCACTGGTCAGGCACGCTCGTTTCCCCCTGAGAGCCCCGCGCGTGGGTCCATATCTCCGGAAAAATGCAGAACGGCCTCCGATCGCACGATCGGAGGCCGTTGCGTGGTGACAATCCCGGAAGGTCAGGGGGTGCAGGAGCCATCGGCGGAGAAGGCGTAGTTGGCCGGTCCGGCCTCATAGCCCATCTGGAAGCCGTATCCGCAAGCATCCGTGAAGTAGGTGGCGGTGCCCGAGGACGTGGATACCTGGAAGCTGGAGCCGACGAAGAGATCGGTGCTGGTGCCCGCCGCGAGGACTCCGTCGAACTCGACCGTGCCATCGACCGTCACGGTGAGGGTGATGTCCGCCCCCTGAGCCGTGATGGAGATGCCGCCGAGCGCGGTACCGTTCGCGACCGCCGTCTCCTGGCGTTCCTGGTTGCGCCCGGCGAGGTCGCCCGTGGACGGCGCTTCCGTCGGCTCGGTGGTGGCGGTCGGCTCCACGACTTGCTGGGTCGGGGGCTGGGTGGCCTGGGCCTGCACGATCGCGTTGTCCGCCTGGTCGGTGGGCGCCGCATTCGCCTGGCCGCGCTGGTTGTCACCCCGGCCGGGGATCGTGGCGGAATCGGAGGCGGCGACTGCTGGCGTGGTCGCGGTCGGCTGGGTCGTCGGAGCGACGGTGACCGTGACAGGCTCTTCGGTAGGCAGGTTGATGTCGTTCGGGAAGGGGGTCATCGTCGGGATCGCCACGGTCGGGGTGCCGGAGTCACCGGAGGGCGCGAGATAGGCGCTGTAGCCCCAGGCGAACAGGATGCCGCCGAGCACGATGGCGAAGGCGATGATCGCGAAGTTGGGCGCCCAGTGGCTGGGCATGTCGATCGGGGGCACGGAGTCCACGCCGGAGACGCCACGCGGCGCGGGCGCACTGATGGTGCCGTGCGCTTCCTCGAAGAGGGCAAGCATCTTCGCCGGATCGAGATCGAGGTAGACCGCATAGTTGCGGACG
>JBQCJS010000020.1:0-4895 GCA_051952485.1 Thermomicrobiales bacterium
CGATCCCCGATGGCGCCCCCGCCGTGAACGCCACGGTCGACCTTGTCGTGGGCACGACGCTCGATCCGCAGACCAGCGCGGGGTCCTCCACCGGCACCTTCACCTTCGACGTGCTGCCGGTCACCGAGACCGCCCCCTGATCGGCAGCACAGGTTGAGTACGGCAACGCCCCCCGTCACGCGACCGGGGGCGTTTCCGGTGTGGGGGAAATGGCGCCGGAGGAGCGGGACGGGAGATCCGGATCAGGGATCGGGATGAATGGCCTCCGGCAAGGGATCAGGCGGCCTGCCGCTGGTGGTTGGTGGTGCTGCCGTTGTGATCGGCGAGGGATGCGGCCCGGGCGTTGGCGGCGGCGAGAATGCTGGCCGGCACCTGGCCGGGGGCCTCCACGCCCTGCTCCTGCGGAAGGACCAGGCCGACCGGGCGGATGCTGATCACGCGATCCTCGGCGCGCACCGAGGGGGTCGCGGAGGTGGTGGCGGTTGACTCGTTGGAGCGCGTCTGCGGCTTGCCGTCGAGCATGAAGGGCACGATGGCCATCGCGCCGAAGAGGATGATCCAGAAGGCGACGATGACGTTGACGAGGGTGGAAGTCATGGAACGGGTCCTTTCCCCGGAAGGCCGGGACCATCGACAAGGGACGGGATGCAATCGGAAGGCCTCGACCGTGGTATACGTACACCCTACGCAACCGGTGTGCCACCCTGGCACAGTCGTCAGGGGCGAGAGATTCCGGCACGCGAAACCGACTGATGAAGACAGGATGCCGGGCGGGGCATATGGCCGGCATCTGGTCCCGCGGAAGGACCGTCTCGTTCCGGGTGCGGACCCGGAGGGAGTGGCCGTGCGGGGCGGGAACGTTTGTTCTCCTTGGCCACGAACACATGTTCTCACGAATGTTCCGGCTTGTCAACGGTGTTCGTACACCAGTTTGGAACGAACGTTCGCACCCCTCAGGTGGCTCCGGCGGTCCGCTGTCTCGATGCGGCGGACCACGGCGGATCGTCCTCCGAACGGGAGCGTCCGCACGCCATCCCGGATTACGTCCGGGGGCGGGGCGGGTTGTCCTCGCCGCCTTCCTCGGACCGTGCGGAGGTAAGGGAAGACATGCCATCCCGCGCGGACGGCGGCGCGAGACGACACGAGCGCGCTCCAGCGGCACCACCGCTGGCCCGGCTCATGCAGGGATTCCGGGACGCGTGACGACCCAATCCGTGCCCGGTTCGCGACTGTTCATGGAGGCGTTCGCCGCCGGGGAGGCCAACTAGCCCGAACGGGGCAGTCCGCTCCGGCCGGCTCCGGAAAACCCGGGGGCCGTCCGGGGTTTACAAACGGCGGGATATCCGTACACTGCGCTCTTGCATCGCGGTATGGCTGGGCGCCCGCATCGTCGCTTCCGCCCACCTCCAACACCGGCTCCGGGAACGCCGGCCCCCCATTACGGTATCCAGTGACGGCTCACCGATGGGGATCGCCCCTGCGCGCCCGGACCCGCGCAGGGCCAGTGCTTCTGTGGGACGACGCCGGTTCGACCGGCGCCGGGCAGGAAACGGCGGGGAGGACTCCCCGCATCGATCGACCGGCGAGGCTGTCTGTGAATATCTTTGTGCGTACGCTCTCGTATCTCCTCCCCTACTGGCGGCGACTCGTCATCGTCTACCTGGCGCTCTTCCTCGCCCTGATCTTCCAGCTCACCATCCCGGATGTGCTGGAGCGCGCCATCGATCATGGCGTGGACGGGCGCGATGGCAGCTACCTGGCGCGGGCCGCGCTGCTGATCGTCGGCCTCTCCGTCCTGCAGGCGATCTTCACGTTCATCCGTTCCTACGGGACGAACGTGCTGGCGGAGGTGGTGGGCAATGACCTGCGCGACCAGCTCTACGCCAAGTTCGAGGACCTGCCCTTCCAGTTCTACGACCGCTCGCAGACCGGCCAGCTGATGTCCCGCGCGACGGAGGACATCAACAACATCCGCGGCATGATGATGTTCTCGCTGCGGGCCGTGGTGCAGGCGATCGGCATGCTGGTCATCGTCGCCATCATCCTCTTCCAGAAGGACTGGCGGCTGGCGCTCGTCTCGCTCTCCACCACGCCGATCCTCATCTGGTGGTCGATCCGGTTCGGCATCTCCATCCGCCCGGTCTTCCTCAAGATCCAGCAGCAGTTCGGCGCCATGACCTCCGCCCTGCAGGAGAACGTCGCCGGCGGTCGCGTCGTGCGCGCCTTCGCCCAGGAGAAGGCGGAATCGGAACGCTTCGAGGCGGAATTGCAGGAACTCTTCGAGCGCAACCTCCGCGCGTCGAGCCGCTGGGCGTTCAACTTTCCCGCCACGCTGGCCCTGAACGGCCTCAGCGTCGCCGGGGTCGTCTGGTTCGGTGGCTACCTCGTGCTGAAGGGGCAGATCACGGTCGGGACCCTGGTGGCCTTCCAGGTCTACACGACGATGCTGCAGGAGCCGATCCGCTGGCTGGGCTTCGTGGTGCAGCGCATCGCCCGCTCGAACGCCTCCGCCGAACGCATCTTCGAGGTCCTCGACACCAAGCCCGCCATCCGCGACCTGCCGGGCGCGAAGCCGCTGCCGGACATGAAGGGCGTGGTGAGCTTCCGCGATGTCCAGTTCCGCTACCCTGGCACGAAGGTCGATGCCCTGCACGATGTCTCGTTCACGGCGGAACCGGGACAGATCGTGGCGCTGGTCGGCCCGACGGGTTCCGGCAAGAGCTCCGTCGTGAACCTCATCCCGCGCTTCTACGATGTCCACGGTGGCACCGTCGCCATCGATGGCGTGAACGTGCGCGACATCACCCTGAAGAGCCTGCGTTCCCAGATCGGCATCGTCATGCAGGAGAGCTTCCTCTTCTCGATGACCGTGCGCGAGAACATCGCCTACGGCGACTCCGAGGCCTCCTTCGAGCGCGTGGTCGCCGCCGCGAAGGCCGCCAAGGCGCACGACTTCATCCTGCGCATGCAGGATGGCTACGACACCGTGATCGGCGAACGCGGCGTCACGCTCTCCGGCGGCCAGAAGCAGCGCCTCGCCATCGCCCGCGCCCTGCTGATCGATCCCCGCGTCCTGATCCTGGACGATTCTACGGCCAGCGTCGACAGCGAGACCGAGCACGATATCCAGGAGGCGCTGCGCGTGCTGATGAAGGGCCGCACGAGCTTCGTGATCGCCCAGCGCCTCTCCACGGTGCAGGACGCCAGCCAGGTCCTCGTCTTCCAGGACGGGACGATCACCCAGCGCGGCACGCACGCCGAGTTGCTGGAGGAATCCGGCTTCTACCGCGAGCTCTACGACCTCCAGATGCGCGACCAGGAGGAGGCATCGGCCAGCATCCACGAGGCAGGCATCCGCGCGGCGATCGGCGACGAGCCGGTGGAGGTGGATGTGGACGCCTTGCCGCAGCCTGAACCCAGGGATCGCGGCGACGCCCCATGGGAGGATGCGCCGGACTCCGGCCAGGAGGAATCCGGCTTCGAACTGATGGAGGACGGCGGGATCGACGCCGAGGAGATGATGGCGGAGGCCGACCGCGAGGAGCGGGAAGCCGAACTCGCCGCTGCACGCGCGACCGCCCGTGGCGTCCGCCGCGACACCCACGGGACGGAGGGCAAGTAGTCATGGGCCAGATCCGCTACGAACCCGACGACCTCGTCCTCGGCAAGGCGTACGATCCGAAGATCGCCCGCCGCCTGATCGGCTTCCTCACGCCCTATCGTCATCGCGTCCTGATGATCACGCTGCTGGTGCTGGTCGTGACCGGCGCCGACCTGATGCTGCCGAAGCTCTTCCAGATGGCGATCGACGAGGTGAACACCTCCACCGGCAGCCAGCGCCTGAGCGTGCTGAACGCGATCGGCCTCGCCTTCGTGCTGACGGTGGTGATCCGCTTCTTCGGCATGTGGGCGCAGTTCTATTCGGCCCAGTGGCTGGGCAACAAGGTGGTCTTCGACATCCGCAACCGGATGTTCCGCCACCTGCAGGGCCTCAGCATCGGCTATATCGACCGGCGCGGCGTCGGCGCGGTGATGACGCGCATCCAGAACGATGTCTCCGTCATCCAGGACATGTTCACGGACACGGTGATCGGCATCATCAGCAACGTGCTGGTGCTGGTCGGCATCGTGATCATCATGTTCTGGACGAACTGGAAGATGGCGCTGCTGGCAATGATCGTCATGCCGATCATGATCGTGGTCATGCGCTACTGGCAGCGCTATGCCAAGGCTGCCTACCGCGCGACCCGGCGCACCATCGGCATCGTGAACGCGAACCTGGCGGAGAGCATCGACGGGATGCGGGTGGTGCAGGCCTACACCCGCGAGCCGGAGAACATGCGCTACTTCCGGAAGATCAACGGCGACAACCTGGACGCCTCGATCGATGCCGCGAAGTACTCCTCCATCCTCTTCCCCACCGTGAACTTCCTCTCGGCGAGCGCGACGGCGCTGATCCTCTACGTCGGCGGTCACCTGGTCTACGGCGATACGCTCTCGCTGGGCCAGCTGGTGCTCTTCATCGCCCTGATCGACCGCTTCTTCGCGCCGATCCGCGACCTGAGCCAGCAATACAGCACCATGCAGTCCGCGATGGCTGCCGGCGAGCGCATCTTCGAGGTGCTGGATGTCGAGCCGGAGATCGTGGACAAGCCGGATGCCTACGCGCTGCCGCCGATCACCGGCAAGGTGGACTACAACCACGTCTCCTTCGGCTACGGCAACCGCGAGATCCTCCACGACATCAACCTGCATGTGCAACCGGGCGAGACGGTCGCCTTCGTCGGGGAGACGGGCGCCGGCAAGAGCTCGATGGTGAACCTGCTGATGCGCTTCGTGGACGTCTGGGATGGCAGCATCACGATCGACGACCACGACATCCGCGACGTGACGCA
>JBQCJS010000021.1:0-6396 GCA_051952485.1 Thermomicrobiales bacterium
GCCCTTGTCACTCGCCGAACTCTCCAGCTTGCTCGAACGTGACGCGAACTACGTACGGGTGCTGATGCGGAGCCTGGTCGCCCGGCAACAGGTTCGGCTCGAGCGACCGCAGGCGCCAAGACACCCCCAGCAGCGGTATATGACTGCCATTGCTGAGCACGGTCAGGAAAGCGAATAGACGCGGGGAGAGCCGTTTGCCGGCTCTCCCCGCATCGTTCCAGGCGTTGATGTGGCGTTTTATCCCTTGAGGGCGCCGGCGGTGAGGCCGCTCTCCAGCCGCTTCTGGAAGATGATGTAGACGATCAGCGTCGGCACCATCGTGATCGTCATCGCCGCGAAGAGCGCGCCATAGTCGTTCTGGTAGCCCTGCTGGATCGCCAGCATGCCCAGCCCCTGCGAGAGCACGCGCTTGCTGGCGTCCTGCATCAGGACCAGCGGCAGCAGGTACTGGTTCCACTGCCCCAGGAAGTTGAAGATCCCCATCGCGATCAGCCCCGGCTTCGCCATCGGCAGCATGATCTGGAAGAAGACCTGGTACTGGTTCGCACCGTCCACGATGGCCGCTTCGGCTACCTCGCCGGGCAGCGTCTTGAAGAACCCCACCAGGAAGAAGATCGTGAAGGGCAGCGAATAGGCGATGTAGACCAGCGCCAGCCCGTGATAGGTGTCCTTGATCCCCAGGTCCCCCATCAGGAAGTAGAGCGGGACCAGGCCGAGGAAGACCGGGAACATCAGCCCCGCCATGAAGACGTAGAAGATCACCTTGTTGCCGGGGAACTCGAAGCGGGCGATCACGTAGGCCGCCATCGCCGAGACCAGCAGCGTGCCGGTCAGCGACATGGCGATCACGATCAGGCTGTTCATCACGTAGCGCCCGATGTGGGCGTTGTTCCATGCGTTCGAGAAATTCACCCAGTTCGGGCTGGCGGGAAGGTCCCACGGGCTGAACAGGATCTCGCTGTTCGTCTTCAGCGAGGTGAAGATCATCCACACGAACGGGAAGATCACCAGCACCGCCCAGAAGACCAGCAGCAGCTGGGTGAAGACCCCGAGGATGCGATCGCCGGTCGTATCGCTTGAGACCACTTCCAGGCGACCGTGATTGCCCCCTGCATCGATCGGGTCCGTTTCAGGGGTCAGGGCGGGAATCGTGTTCACACTCATGAATCAGGTCCTTCGTCCAGAGATGGGCGGCACGCCGATCTAGAACTCGTAGGTTTCGCGGCGGGTGACGCGCATGATGACCACCGAGAGGATCAGCGTGAGGATGAGCAGGATGACGCCGACCGCCGAGGCCGATCCCCACCGGCTCTTGGTGAATGCCTCGCTGTACATGTAGACCGCCGCGACCTCCGCCTTGCGGGAGGCGCCGGACGAGCCGCCTCCGGTCATCACCTGGACCAGCGTGAACATGTCCAGCGCCGCGATGGCGATGTAGATCAGCGAGGTGCGGATGGTCTCCCACATCAGGGGCAGCGTGATGTCCCGGAACTGCTTCCACTTGCCCGCGCCATCGAGCACGGCCGCCTCGTAGAACGTGGTCGGGATGCTCTGCATGCTGGCGATGAAGATCACCATGTAGAACCCGACGCTGGACCAGATGGCCACGGCGGCGATTGCCCAGAGGATCGTCTGCGGGTTGCCGAGCCAGGCCCGCGTCAGGCTGTCCAGCCCGACGGCGCGGAGGACGCCGTTCAGCAGGCCGTTGTTCGGGCTGTAGACATAGGTGAAGAGGATGCCGACGATGACGGCGGACATCACCTGCGGGAAGAAGAAGGTGATGCGGTAGAACGACGCGCCCTTCACGCCCTTGCCCTTGCCACCCTGCGTGAAGAGCGAGGCGAAGAGCAGCGCGATCCCGATCGTGAAGAGCGGGAGCACGACCAGGAGCTGGGCGTTGCGGGTCAGGGCGTCGATGAAGCGCTGTTCGTCCAGCAGCTTGCGGTAGTTGTCGAACCCGACGAACGGCATGTTCGCGGAGGTGCCACGCCAGCTGGTGAGGGAAATGTAGAAGGCTCGCGCATAGGGATAGAGCACAAAGACGCTGTAGAGGATCAGCGCTGGCAGCAGGAAGGGAATGATCACCCGGTATTTTCGATAGTACACAGCCGACCCCTGAGCGGAACCAGATCAACGAACGGGACTGCGCGGTAGGCGCGGTGGTGGATGTGGATGCGCGAAACCGGAGGGAGCATGTCGCCCCCTCCGGTCGCACCGTCACCCGAGGCGGATGCCTAGGCGGCGGGGCTGGCAGCCGGGGTCGCGCTCGGTGCCTCGCGGGTGAACTTGGGAATCGAGTCGTCCTCGCGGATCTGGTTGGTCAGGTCCTGCAGGGTGGAGACGGCATCCTCGACGCTGGTCTGGCCGGTGAGGATGAGGCCCATCTGGTTCTTGGATTCTTCGTCCAGGTCCGGGTACCACCCAGCGTAGAGCGACGACCAGGTGTTGGCGCCGGCGGCGGCGATGCCCGCCTGCGCCGACTTGAACGCCTCGCCCAGGTCGAGGCCATCACCGGAGCCGGTGACGACGGTCAGCGACTTGGTCAGCTCGGAGAAGGTCTTGCCGCCTTCAAGCGAGAAGAGCAGGCGCAGCCACTCCATGCCGCCCTTCGGGTTCTTGCCCGTCGGGACGATGAAGGTCTCACCGGCGGAGATGTTGCCAGCGGTCTGCGGCAGGGCATCCTCGGCGCCAAGGCCCGGAGAGGCGTTGATCACCATCTGGAAGCCTTCCGGGATCACGTCCTTCATCTCGTTCTCGAGCCAGGTGCCGCACGGGATGAAGGCGGCCTTGCCCTCCAGCCAGGCGGCCTGCGCCTCGGTGTGGCTCAGCGCCTCCGTGCCGTCCATGATGTAGCCTTCATCATAGAGGCGCTTGAAGATGCCAAGGATCTCGGCAACCAGCGGCTGCGTCCAGGCATCCTCGGTCAGGTTGTCGAGCTTGATCACCGCATCGACACCGCCGGCCTTGAAGAGCACCTCGTTGAAGACCGACCGCATGTACTGCGGATACTGGCCCTGGTAGGTCAGCGGGGCGATGCCGGCTTCCTTGATGGTCGCGGCCAGGGTGAAGAAGTCATCCCAGGTGGTGGGATACTCCCAGCCCTTCTCCTCGAACAGCGCCTTGTTGTGCCAGATGCCGTTCATGTTGTAGACGTAGTTGAGGACGTACTGCTTGCCGTTGAAGACGCCGTCCGTCTGCGTGCCGGGGCCGAGGGAATCGGCGAAGGTGACACCCGGCTGCCCGAAGGCCTCCGCCGCCATCAGCGGGGCGAGGTCGGTGAGCTGGCCTTCATTCACCAGGGTGGTGTTGTTGAAGTTGCCCGCGCCCGAGTTGTCCATCACGTCCGGCGGGTTGCCATCGACGAAGCGCGCCTGGTACTGCTCCTGCAGGCGCTGGGTGCCCGCGTAGGTGATCTCCACGTTCGGGTAGAGCCCGGAGAAGCGCTCGTTGTTCTTGATGGCGTAGTCGTCGCCGTAGCCACCCTTGAAGATCACCACGTCCAGCGGCGCCTCCGGGTCGATGCCCAGCGGGTTCTCCACACCCTGCGCGCCGGCGACCTGGGTCACCGCGACGGACAGCGCCAGCGGCGAGATGCCGAGCACCGCCGCGCGCTGGATCATCTGGCGGCGGGACATGCCCGACGCCGCAACTTCCCGAAACAGCTGATCGATGCGATCATGAACCTCACGCACGACAGGGTTCCTCCTCGTTCCGGAGACCGTGTGGCCCCGGGGCGTTGCACGCCTGCCATCGCAGGCGCCGGTGATCGAAGCTCGGCGATCGGCGGGCATGCGAGTCACAGAGGTACCCCGCAGGGTGCTTCATGTGCGCCGCGCAATGGCCTGACCGGGCTGTCCGAGTACGTAAAGTACTGTCCCATCTTCCGTCGTGGCCTGTCAACCGTTTCGTGGGGAAAGCGATCGGTTTCGCGGAGATGGCTGGCCCGTTCGAACCGGGGCCCCGCGTGCCCATTGGAGAGGATGCACAACCATGAAGCTCGCCGTTCAGACATCGCTCCTGCCGGGGGACGACCTTCACGCGAAGTTCGCCGCCGCAGCCGTCGCCGGATACGATGGGGTGGAGATTCCGACCAATCCCTCCTTCGACATCCTGGAGCACGAGGCCGAGATCCTGGCCGCCAGCGCCGCCAGCGGGATTCCCGTCGCCGCGATCTGCACGGCCGGTATCCACGACCCGGTGGTTGCGGACCGGGAGGAGCGCACCCGCCGCATCCATGCCTTGCAGGAGCTGGTCGCCTGCGCCGACCGGCTTGGCGCGACCGGCGTGGTCAGCGTGCCGGTGCGCCCGGCCGAGCACGCGAAGATCGACCCTGCCGTGCTGCCGGACCTGGCGGTGGAGACGTACCGCGAGGCGGCGGAGGGACTGGAGCCGGGGACGGCGCGCATCTTCCTGGAGCCGCTCAACCGGTTCGAGGCCCGCTTCCTGTTGCGCGTGGGGCAGGGCGTGGACCTGGCGAATGCCGTGGGGCATCCCCGCTGCCTGGTGCTGGCCGATGCCTTCCATATGAACATCGAGGAAGCGAGCTGGTCGGCCCCCATCCTGGAGGCCGGCGACCTGCTCGGGCACGTCCACATCGCGGACAACAACCGCTTCGAGCCGGGTGGGGGCATGATCGACTTCCGCCCCTTCTTCGCGGCCCTGCAGGAGATCGGCTACGACAGCTACATCTCGCTGGAATGCTTCCATCCCAGCGGCTCCGGCCTGTCCGGCCCGGCGGCGGAGACCCTGAAGCGGTCGGCGTCGTACCTGCGCGATGTCTGGGCGGCAGCGGGGTAACGCCCGATCCGGCAGCGATTCCCCACCTCGCGCCATCCGCCCGTCCGGACGCCTGTCGCCCTGCCAGGCTTGGGGTAGGATGGGAACTGGCTGGGAGCAGCGGGACCATAGACGATTGAAGCTCCTGCATTGGCGATGGTGGGGTTCGGATCGCTTCAGGAGCAAGGTGTGCGGCGCAGGTCAGGGCAGCGACAGCGGAGACGGGGCGGAAGCCTTTCGTGGCTGGCCGCCCTGGTGATGGTTGCGCCGCTGCTTGCCGCGTGCGGGCGCCAGGATGAGGGCGACGACGCCTTCGTGCCGTGGGGTGGCGAGGGCATCGCGGCCCCCGCGACCCCGGTCGACATGCCCGCACCCCGGCGTGTGGCGTCGCCGGTCCCCGCGACACCCCCTGCTTCCGCATCGCTCACCGCTGCCCAACGACGGGCGATGCTGCCGAACGAACTCGGCTTCGTCCCGGTGATGCAGTACCACGTCATCACGACCGATCCCGCGCTGGAGGCCGATCCCTTCATCCGCACCGCCGAGAACATGCGGCGCGATCTTCGGTTCCTCCACGAGCAGGGGTTCTTCGTCATTTCGATGCGGGACTTCCTCGCCAACGAGATCGCTGCCCCGGCGGGCAAGAAGCCGGTGCTCCTCACCTTCGATGACGCCACCGCCAGCCAGTTCCGCTGGATCGAGGATGCCAACGGCGGCCGGATCATCGATCCGGACACCGCCCTCGGGGTGCTGGAGGCCTTCTTCGCCGAGCATCCGGACTTCGGCAAGGGAGGGATGTTCGCCATCCTTCCATACAATTGCTTCGCGGATGGCACACCCGGCAATACCCTCGCCGACTGCGACGCCAAGCTGGACTGGCTGGCGACCAACGGCTACGAGGTCGCCAATCACACGATGACCCATGCCAACCTCCACGATGTCTCCGACGAGACCTTCATGGATGAGGTCGGCGGCATGGAACGCTGGCTGCAGGAGCACGCCTCCGGGCCGGGGGTGCTCTCCGGGGTGCTGGTGATGCCGTTCGGCATGTACCCCGATCGCGACCTCCATCCCTGGCAGCGGGTGATGATGCGCGACGGGTTCGACTACGAGGGCGAACGGATCGTCATCGCGGGCGCCTTCCTCGTCGGCGCGAACCCGACCGAATCGCCCAGCAGCGCCGACTACGATCACATCTTCATCGCGCGCATCCAGGCGAACGCGGAATCGCTGGACCTGTGGTTCCCGATGTTCGCGCGCGGGGAGGTCTCGCTCTACGTGAGCGATGGCGATCCCTCGACGATGACGGTGCCGAATCCCCTGCCTGCCGACCTGGAAGGCCAGCTGGACCCGGCGGCGATCGCGGCACAAGGCCACACCCTCCTCCGCTACGACGTCACGACTGGCGAGCTCCTGGCGTCGCCCGGCGGGACCTGATCCGGCATCCGCGCAGCCACGCATCGTTCGTTCGTCAGGGCGCGCCCTGCCGTCCGGCGGGGACTCGCCCTGGCTCGCGGTGCCTGGCGGGCATCGCTTCGCGGGATTGCCTCGCTGGTCACGACATCCAATCCCAGGGCGGGAGACGTATCTGGGTACGGATCGCCAGGGTTGCGACGCCGG
>JBQCJS010000022.1:0-3696 GCA_051952485.1 Thermomicrobiales bacterium
GCGCGGACGTTCCCCCTCGGGCAGCGGCGCGAAGAGGTCGGTCAGGTTGCGGTCGTGCTGCCCGGCCAGGATCTCGGTCGGGGCCATGATCGCGGTCTGATAGCCCGCGCCCTTGGCAACGACCGCCGCCATCGCCGCGACGACCGTCTTGCCGGCGCCGACATCGCCCTGCAGGAGGCGTGTCATCGGGTGCGGGCGCTGCAGGTCTCGCAGGATCTCGGCGGTCGCGCGGTGCTGGGCGTCCGTGAGCGAGAAGGGGAGGATGTCGCGGAAGGCATCCAGCCGGGCCTGATCCAGCGCGAAGGCCCGGCCCGGATGGGCGAGCTGCTCGCCCTTGCGCTTGACGAGGCCGATCTGGAGCAGGAGCAGGTTCTCGAACGAGAGGCGCATCCGCGCCCGCTCGTAGTCGTCCTGCGTCGGCGGGTAGTGCAGGTTCTCCAGCGCGTCGGCCAGCGGCGGCAGGCGATCCCAATCTGCCGCCGGAAGATACGGGCGGGCCTCCGCCAGCCAGTCGGTCAACTGCGTTCGGGTGGCGTCGAGCGCGTTGCGGGTCATGGTCCGCAACGTCTTCTGGGCGAGGCCCTGGGTGGAGGGATAGACGGGAATCAGGCGGCCGGTGGAGGTCCCGGCGCTGCCGACCATCTCCCACTCGGGGCTGGTCATCTGGAGGCCGCCGTACCCGCCCTCGATCTGGCCGCTGACGTAGATCTCGTCGCCTTCCACCAGCTGCTTGCTGATGAAGCTGTTGAACCAGGTGATGCGCAGGGTGCCGGTGCCATCGCTGATGCGCGCGGTGACGCGCCCCCGACCGTTCGGGCTGTGCTGGACCCGCATCTCGACGATCTCGCCGCGCAGGGTGACATCGCCCTGCAGGAGCTGGGGCGCGCCGATCTCCTGGGTGCGGGAGTAATCGATGTGGCGGCGGGGCTGGAAGTGCAGCGCATCCTTGATGGTCGCGATCCCCAGCTTGTCCAGCTTCTCGGCGACCTTGGGGCCGATCTTCGGGAGTTCGGTGATGGCGGCATCCGGCGGCAGGCGGCGCACGGTTGGCGGCGTGGAGGTCGCGGGTTTCGGCGGCGCGGGACGCCCGGCCCGGTGCTCGCCGAGCGCACTGTTCAGCTTGCCGACGTTGGCTTCCTCATCGGGTGCGCCGAAGTGGGGCTGGACGGCCTTCATCCGGCTGGCGATGCCTTCGATCGCCGCGCGTCTGGAGGGGAGGTCGGCTGGAAGCCGATCGAGCTCGTCGATGCAGGCGGCGATGATGCCGGCGACATGGTGCGTGGTGGCGACGTGGGCCTGCAGTTCGCGCAGCATCCGCACGGCGAGCACGATATCGCTCCCCGATTCGGGACCGCCGCGCCAGACGTGCCGCAGCGCCTCCAGCATCGTGTTGAAGCGGCGCTCCGCCACGCGGGCGGCGTTCGCGTCAGGCGAGGCCAGCCCGGACGCCGCGCGCGCGGGCGGGGAGGAGATGCGTTGGCGTTGGGAGCGATCGCTCACGGAAGGCTACTCATGGCGGCGGGGATCGGTGCGGGACCATCGGGCGAACAGGCGTTCGTGTGCCGTCGATTGTATCCGACCTGTCCAGCGGACCAGAAGCGGCGGGACGGTGGGCGCGCTGCTGCATCTGCCGCGTGAGGGATGCCGCCGTTCAGCCGGCCAGGTGCTCGCGGATGGCGAGCCCGACGACCCCGGGGCCGAGGTGGGCCGCGAGGGCTGGCCCGAACTGGACGATATCGAGCGTCGCATCCGGCGCGGCGACGACCAGCCGCTGGCGGAGCGATTCCACATCCTCCGGGGTCGTGTCGTAGATGATGCCGATCTCGTCGATCGCGGGAAGCGATCCGGCGAACTCCACCAGCATGTCCAGTGCCCGGGCGCGGGTGCGGGCCCGCTCGTGCGGGATCACCTGGCCCTCGTCCAGCCGCAGCACCGGCTTGAGCTGGAGCACATTCCCCACCACCTCCGGTCCCTTCCCGACACGCCCGCGCCGACGCTGGAGATCGAGTTCCTCCAGGAAGAACACGAGGTGATTGGCGGGGACCTCGGCCCGGAGCTGCTCGGCGACGGTGGCCAGCGGCAATCCCGACCGGACCAGCGCGGCGGCGCGCATAACCTGAAGGCCCAGCCCCAGCGAGACGTTCAGCGAATCGACGATCTCGATCGGTGGCGGCGTCTCGAAGGTCTCCTGGACGTGGCTGGCGGCGATGCGCGCCGCCTTCACCACGGAACTCAGGTGGGAGGACATGAGGACGGCGAGGATGCCGTCGTGATCCTGAGCCAGCTGGCTGAAGACATCCGCCAGGGCGCTTGGGGCCGGCGAGGAGGTGGCCGGGGTGCGGCCCGTCTCCTGGATGCGGGCCATCAGGTCGTCCGTGGTGAGGTCGACGCCGTCGCGAAGGAGTTCGTGACCGAAGCGCAAGCCGAATGGCACGACGGTGATGCCGAGTTCGGCGGCGAGGTCGTTGGGCAGGTCGGCGGTGCTGTCGGTGACGATGGCGATGCGGTCTGGCATGGATGGGGGAGGCTCCTGCTCCGGTGGCGGGATGGGAAGCTGGCTGGATTGGGAATGTGCCGTCGAGATGGATCGGCCACCGGACGCCACTGGAAGGCTACCCCACCCTCCCGCGCGGTGCACGTCAGACGTGAACGATGGGGTCACTCGCCGTGATCGACGGGCTCGTGGCAAAAGCCGGTGTGCCACTCTACTATTTCACCGCGCCGCCTGGACCGGTGCTATGGGTCAACCTGGCCAACCGATACCATGCGCAATCCTGTTCGGCTCCACTCCGTCACCATGCGGGTAGGTCCGCCAGCGAGGAATGCGTGAAGAGGAGCAGTCATGGCACGTGGACCGATTCAGGCGCTGATCATCGACTTTCCGGACATTACCCAACTGGAGGGAGGGGTCGCGGACGAACTCCTCAATCTCTCCGAGAGCGGCCAGATTCGCATCATCGATGCGGTCTTCGTCTTTGCTGAAGGCGATGAGATTCACGGAGTCAGCGTCTCTGACCTGGACGACGAGGATCGGATTCGGCTGCGGACCTCTGCCGCGGCGTTGGCCGGCCTCGGACTCGCTGGTGCGGACGGCGCGATCCTCGGGGGAGTGCTCGGCCTGACATCCGATCCGGACTCGCCATCGGTTGCCGAGCTGGTGGCATCGGCGATTGCCGACGAACTGCCGGATGGCTCCGGTGCGTTGGTTCTCGCGGTCGAGCATGTCTGGGCGGCGGCCCTCGCGGCGGAGGTTCGCCAGGCCGGTGGCATCCTGATCGCGGATTCGCTGGTGACGCCGGACGACCTGATCGATCTGGGATTTGCGTTGGGCGAGGGGTAGGGTTCTTCTCGCTCGAAGCCTGTCCTGGCAATCGGCATGAGCGACGCCCTCGTCTGTCGCTGCGGGGATGACGTCTTCGCCATGCTCCTTTCCGATGGTGGAGCATGGCGAACTGTCATCCCGAAGGTCGATCCCTCCTGACCGGGACATCATGCACGGAGCCGTGCGGTATCGCGCGTCCCGGACGCTGCGGTGGGCTCCCGCGAGGATTCGGCTGCCGAGTGCGATGCCGGGGAGCGACATGCCCGTCGTGGGTGTGGTCGTGTCGTCCAGGTCGATCCGTCCTGGGGGTGCCGGCGATCGGACGTCTCCTGTGGATGTACCGGGAGCGCGCTCGCGGAGGATGTGCCGAGGTG
>JBQCJS010000023.1:0-4142 GCA_051952485.1 Thermomicrobiales bacterium
ATTTCGGCGCCCTGCCGCCACAATGTGCCGCCGTGAACCAGACGAACATCAACGTGCAGCGCCTGGCGGTGCAGGCCGCCCTCACCGGAAAGCGCGAGCACGTCTATCACGCCGTGATGCTCGACCCGCTGACGGCAGCGGTCTGCACCCTCGGCCAGATCCGCTCGATGGTCGATGAGCTGTTCGCCGCCAACGACGGCTGGCTGCCCCCGCTGGCCTGACGCCCGGTCCGCTCCGGTTCCCGGCGATGGGGGTCCGGGACATCCAGCGGCAGATGGGACACCGGCCACGATGCCGACGTCGTTGCCTGGCGGGGCGATCCTTGTGATCGCCCGGGATGGCCACGCTGAAGCGTGCCGGGAGCGAGGTGACCTGCCCGGCATGCGCCCATCGGGCAGGTGGACGCTCGCCTGTCTGGGGAGTTCGCGACGCGGGGCCGCGCTGGTATGCTCGGGGGCGGGATCGTCCGCGCCGTGTCGGCAGATGCGGGCACTCGCCTTCCGCAGGAGTTCCGCATGTCCGGCCCCATCCGACCGCCTATCGCCGATGCCCACCCTCCCTCCGGCCCGCCCGGCGACGGGCAGTCCAGCGACGCCCCTTCCGGCGGTGGGGGCCACCCCCTGCTGGCCCGGTTGATCGCCCCGGTTCGCGGCGTCACCGCCTCGGAACAGGGTGCGGCGGCCTTGCTGCTGCTCGCCACGCTCGCCGCGCTGGTCTGGGCGAACTGGCCCTGGGGCGACAGCTACCGCTCGTTCTGGGAAGCCCATCTCGCGGTCACCGCCGCCTCCTTCTCGGTCGAGATGAGCTTCCGGCACATCGTCAACGATGTGCTGATGACGCTCTTCTTCTTCGTGGTCGGCCTGGAGGTCAAGCGCGAGTTCACCCTCGGCGAACTGAGCAATCGCGCCCGCGCCGTGGTGCCGGTGGTCGCCGCCATCGCTGGCCTCGTGATGCCCGCGCTGATCTTCCTCGCCTTCAACCACGGCACCGCCGCCGCCCACGCCTGGGGCGTCGTCATCTCGACCGACACCGCCTTCCTGCTCGGCGCGCTGGCGGTGGCCGGCCCGAAGTTCCCGGGCCACCTGCGCGTCTTCCTGCTGGCCCTCGCCGTGGTGGACGATGTCGGGGCGTTGCTGGTGATCGCGATCTTCTATACCGATCACCTGAACGTCGCCCCCCTCCCGTTCGCCGTCCTCGCCCTGGCCGGGATCTGGTTCCTGCGCTACGTCCCGACCGACCTCGGGAGCAACCTGGGACCGGCCTACCTCGCGCTCGCCATCGTCGCCTGGATCGCCATCTATGCCTCCGGCCTCCATGCGACGCTGGCCGGCGTGGCCGTCGCCCTTCTCATTCCCGTCTACGAACCGCGCCAGCGGGAGGTGCGCCAGACGGCGGATCTCGCCCGCGCCTTCCAGCAGTCCCCGAACCCCGCCTACGCCCGGATCGCCGCGCGCGGCCTGCGCAATGCCGTCTCCGTCAACGAACGCTTGCAGGACCAGTACGAGCCATACAGCAACATCCTGGTCCTGCCGATCTTCGCGCTGGCGAACGCCGGCGTCGTCCTCAGCGGCGACACCCTGAGCGGCGCGATGCGCTCACCGGTGACGTGGGGCATCGTCGCCGGCCTCGTCCTCGGGAAGCTGGTCGGCATCGCCGGCAGCACCGGCGTCCTGCGCGTGCTGCGCCTGGGCGAACTCGCGCCGGGCCTCACGTTCGGGCGGATCGCGGGCGGCGCGACGCTCTCCGGCATCGGCTTCACGATCGCCCTCTTCATCATCGACCTCGCGATCGACGATCCGCTTGTGCAGGACGAAGCGCGGGTCGGGGTCCTGCTGGCGTCCGTGCTGGCCTTCGTGCTCGGGTGGGGGGTCTTCCGCGTGCTCGATCGTGTCCAGCCACCCTCGACGCAGTTCCTGAACCTCGTGCGGCCGGTCGATCCCGCCCGGGACCACATCCGGGGGCCGGTGACCGCGCCGCTGACCCTGGTGGAATACGGCGATTTCGAGTGCCCCTTCTGCAGCCGCGCCACCGGCTCCATCGACGAGGTCCGCGCCCACTTCGGCGACGACCTGCGCTACGTCTGGCGTCACCTGCCGCTGACCCACGTCCATCCGCACGCCCTCCAGGCCGCCTATGCCAGCGAAGCCGCCGCCCGCCAGGCCGACTTCTTCACCTACGGGCCCTACCTCTTTGCGCACCAGGATGCGCTGGAGCTGGACGACCTGCTGCGCTACGCCGGCGACCTCGGGCTCGACCCCGACCGCCTCGAAGCCGATATGCACGATGCCGAAACACTCGCCCATGTCCGCGACGATATGCTGGACGCGGAACTGATGGATGTCCACGGCACTCCCACCTTCTTCGTCAACGGCAAACGCCACAAGGGCCCCTACGACGCCGCCAGCCTGATCCGCGCACTCGATGCCAGCCGTGGCGCGGACCCGACGCGCGGCGCCCGCAGCCGCCCCTCCCAGGAGCACGCATGACCGACCGCCCGACCGACCCGACGATGACCACTGCCGCTGCGCCCGATCCCCGCGAATGGACGCTGGAAGGCGCGACGAACTTCCGCGATCTTGGCGGCCTGGTGAACCGCCACGGCCAGGTGGTGCGCCGCCACCGCGTCTTCCGGAGCGACGCCCTCGCTCGCCTGACGCTGGCCGACCTCGACCAGCTGGCCGGCGTCTCCGTCCGCACCCTGATCGACCTGCGCTCCCCCGAGGAGCTGGCGCGGACCGGCCCCAGCCCCTTGGTCGAACGCGGGACGAACGTGGTCCATGCCCCGGTGATGGACGTCGACGCCTCGCCGGATGCCCTGGACGACGGGCCCCTGGCCGAGATGTACGCGGCCTTCCTCGTCCAGGGAGAGGCGGCGTACCGGACGGTCTTCTCGACCCTGGCGACGCCGGGCGACCTGCCCGCGGTGATCCACTGCGCGGCCGGAAAGGACCGGACGGGGGTCGCCGTCGCCCTGCTCCTGCGCCTGCTGGAGGTGGACGACGCCCTGATCGTGGACGACTACGCGATCACCGACCGCAACATGCGCCGGATGATCGCGGGCTGGATGGCCGCGAATCCGGAACTCGCCTCCCAGGCGGAAGGCGTGACGATCCCCGAGCAGCTGATCCGCGCGCAGGCGGAGACGATGGCGACCTTCCTGGTGGCGCTGGATGCGACGTACGGGTCGGCGGAAGGCTACCTGCACGCGGCCGGCGTGGGGCCCGACGAGATCGCGGCCATCCGCGACAGCCTGCTGGACTGACGCCGCGAGAGGGAGAGCCACGCATGACCGAGACACATCCCAGCCCACCATCCCGGCACGTCCGGTCGCTCTGGACGGCGGAACGCGAATACTCGGGGCCGCTCGGGTCGTTGACACGGCTGAACGCAACGACCTTTCCGATCCTGGAACGGCTCTCGATCAAGCGGCTGATCCTGCAACCGGGAGCCATCCGCGAGCCGCACTGGCACGCCAACGCGAACGAGCTGACCTATTGTGTCTCGGGTTCGGTCCTCGTCTCGCTGCTGGACACGGCGGATGTCTTCGGGACGTTCACGGTCGGCCCGGGCCAGGTCTTCCACATCGACTCGGGATCGTTGCACAGCATCGAGCAGCTCGGCCCGGACCCGGCCGAACTGATCGTGATCTTCAGCCACGAGCAGCCGGAGGACTTCTCGCTGCACGGCGCGTTCGGCGCGATGACGGACGCCGTCCTGGGGAATACTTACGACCTGCCCGCCGCCGCGTTCGCCCCGCTGACGCGCGACACGTCGTCCCCGATCCTCGTGGGCGGCGAGACGCCAGCGGAGGTTTCCGACCGCGCGGGATTCGGCGATCCGCATGCCTTCGACCTCGAAGAGCAGAACCCGCCGCTGGCCTTCCCCTACGGATCGGCAAAGCTGGCGCGCAAGCAGTTCTGGCCGGCATTGCGGGACCTGGCGATGTACTCCCTGCGGATCGATCCGGATGGCATGCGGGAGCCGCACTGGCATCCGGAGACGGCGGAGCTGGGCTACGTGATGACCGGCCATGCACGCATGACGATCCTCAGCCCGGACGGCAGCACGGACACCTACCTGCTGCAGCCGGGCGATGCCTACTTCGTGCCGCGCGCCTACCCGCACCAGATCGAGGTGATCGG
>JBQCJS010000024.1:0-2688 GCA_051952485.1 Thermomicrobiales bacterium
TGGACGCGGTCGCGGACGCTTTCGGTGCCGATACGGCCTGCATGATGAGATTCCCCGTTCTCTCGTGACCGCCCCGGTCGGGCCGGTCATCCCTCGTGTGCCGGGAGCCGGGCGATCCGGCTCCCGGGACACGAGGGATGACCGCCCCGACCGGGGCGGTCACGAGAGAACGGGGAATCTCACCATGCAGGCCGTATCGGCACCGAAAGCGTCCGCGACCGCGTCCACCGCGCGGTCGAACTGGCGGCGTGAGCTCGTCGCCATCTGGGGATATGCCCAGCGCAACTACTTCCTGACCAAGCGCTACTTCCTCTGGGAGCTGGTCTGGCTGGTCTATTCGACGATGAACGCCCTCACGATCGGCTTCATCGGCGTCGGCTTTGGCGGCGACAAGGAACAGGCCGCCACGATGACCACCTTCCTGCTCATCGGCACGTTGCTCTGGAGCTACTTGTCGATGATCTTCGACCTGCTCTCGGAGACCGTCTCCTGGGAGCGGTGGGAAGGCACGATCGAGTACACGTTCATGAGTCCGGCGAGCCGTACCGCGCAGCTGATCGGCATGGGCCTCTATGCCGTGGCCTACGGCATGGTGCGGATGGTCGTGATGCTGGGGGCGATATCGCTCTTCTTCGACCTCTCGCTGGGCAATGCGAACTTCGCCGGGGCCGCCGCGATGCTGGCGCTCTGCAGTGTCTCGCTGGTCGGCTTCGGGATGGTGGCGGCCGTGATGCCGCTGCTCTCGCCGGAGAAGGGCCAGCAGGTGACGGCCATCTTCACCGCCGTGCTGCTGCTGATCTCGGGCATCTACTACAGCGTGGATGTCCTGCCGGGATGGATGCAGCCGCTGGCGAAGATCTCGCCGGTGTACTACGCCCTCGATGGTATCCGCGCGATGCTGCTGGATGGCGCCTCGCTGGGGAGCCAGTGGCCCAACATCTGGCCGCTGCTCCTGATGGGGCTGGTCTTCCCGCCGCTCGGGTTGTGGCTCTTCCAGAAGGGCGAGCACTTCGCGAAGGTGACGGGCCGCCTCAAGCGGATGGGATAAGCTGAGGGTCTCAGGGCGGGAGGCGGGGCGCATGCGCCTCGCCTCCTGTCGCATTCGTGCCGGAAAGGAGACCTGGCGATGACGCAGGCTACGCCCGATTTCGTCCCGGGACTGGAATTGTCGCGCCTCTACGCTACCGAGGTGGTCGCGCCGATCCTCGGCGCGGCGTTTCCCGCGCTCCCGCTGGCGCTCGGGCTGCTGGGCGAGGGGTCCGATGTGCTGGGCTTCGATACCGGGCGTTCGATGGATCACGACTGGGGACCGCGGTGCGTCGTGTTCGTGCCGGATGATGTCCGCGAGAGCATGGCGCCCTGGCTCGACCAGATCCTCCGGGACCAGTTGCCGCGCGCGTTCCTCGGGTTCCCGACCGGGGTGGGGTATCACCCGGACGGCGCGACCTTCATGGCCGGGAGCGATGCCGGTGCGCCTTTCGTGCACCGGGTCCGGATCACGAGCCCGGCGCAGATCCTCCACGACCTGATCGACATCCGCTCGCTGGACGACCTGACCCCGGCACTGTGGGTGACGACGCCCCAGCAGAAGCTGCTCGAACTGACGGCGGGGGCGATCTTCCGCGACGACACGGGCGAGATCACCCGTATCCGGCAGGCGCTGGCCTGGTATCCGGACGATGTCTGGCGGCTGATGCTGGCGGGCACTTGGAAGGCGATCTCCCAGCTGGAGCCCTTCGTCGGGCGGTGCGGTGAGGTGGGGGACGACCTCGGGTCGCAGCTGGTGGCGATGCGCCTGGTCCGCGACCAGATGCGGCTGGCCTTCTTGCTGGAGCGGCGTTACGCGCCGTACCAGAAGTGGTTCGGCACCGCCTTCGACCGGCTTGCCATCGCGCCGTTGCTGACACCAGCGATGGATCGGGCGCGCTACGCCCGCGACTGGCGGGAACGCGAGCAGGGCATCGTGGCGGCAACGGTCGCGCTGGCGAACAAGCAGAACGGCGCGAAGCTGGCGGCGTGGGTCGATCCGACCCCGCGTCCGTTCTGGTCGCGGCCCTTCCAGGTACTCCAGGCCGAGCGGTTCACCGAGGCGCTGGCGGATGCGATCGCCGATCCTGCGGTGAAGGCGCTGCCGGCAGACCTCGGGGGGCTGGATACCTGGATCGATTCGACCGATGCGGTCGGGGAGATGGGGCTGCACCGGGCCGTCCAGGGGTGGCTGGAAACGCGCAATCAGTCGTGAACCCATTCGCGGGGGCAAACGGAACCCCGGGATCATCGCTGGCTCTTGGCCAGTGAGAGGACACCCCGGGGAATACGATTTTATGATAGCAACGAACGCGGCACTTGTCGATCAGGAGATCGGGAGATGAATCTGTGGATGCGGATTTCCTCGACGGTATGCGTCGGTCTGTGTCTTCGATCCGTCTGGAATCCTACCGACCCCTGCACGGTTCCGACGCGGACATGGTCAGAACCTACTTCTGGGACATGGCGCTGGCAAAGGAGATGATCACACCACTCCATGCGGTGGAGCTCTGCCTCAGGAACAGCATCAACGAAGCCCTCTCTGAGAGCTTTGGAACCTCGTTATGGTTCTACACACCAGGTTTGTTGGAGCCGGGGCAGCTTCAGCAACTGGCCAGCGCGTTGGAGAGCCTTGCACGGCGCAAGGCTGCTGCTTCGCCC
>JBQCJS010000025.1:0-2029 GCA_051952485.1 Thermomicrobiales bacterium
CAGGTATCGAGGAACGATGCCTGGTAGGGGTGATCCTGGAAGGTCGCCAGCTCCAGGCCGAGCTGGTCCGCCAGCACGGCAAGCTCCACCGCGTGCTGGGGAGGCTGTGCGGTCGGCGTCGCGAAGATGCCGAAGCGCAGGTCGTGTCCGTAATCAGGCATGGTCGTGTCCCTCGTGCGCGGCCGCCCCGACCGGTTCGGCGCGGTCCGGAGCGGCGCTGCCCAGCGCGATCGTCGTGGCTGGGGCGATGTTGAAGTTGTCGCGGAAGACGTTGTCCGGGTCGTATCGGGCTTTCAGCAGGCGCAGGCGGTCCAGCACGCGCGGCGGGAAGGCGATGGCGATGCGATCCGGGGTGACATCGGTCTCGAAGTTGAGGTAGAGCCCGGCGAAATGCGGCTGCAGCGGCGCCCAGAAGGCATCCAGCCGGGCCTTGCTGGACCCCATCGCGCTGAGGACGAAGTTTCCGGTGCGATGGGAGAAGGCCATCGCCTCCGGGTCGATATCGTTCACCGCGCCGCCCAGCGACCGGATCTGGAAGAAGTAGGTGCCGTTGTTCAGGATCAGTTCCTCGGTCAGCTGGGCGACGCGCGGCGTGATGTGCCGCACGATGCCGGATCGCGCGACGGGTTCGCCCTGCCCGTTGTGATCCTCGCGGGAGGCGTTCGCCATCACGTCGGCGTAGGTCGTCAGCACCACGCGCTGCTGGTAGAGCGGCGCGATGTCCGCGATCGGCTGCAGGGCGTTCACGATCGCCTGCGGATCGCCGGAATCGACCAGCGCCAGCACCATCGCCACCAGCGGCTGCCCCCGGCGGGGCGCCCCGATGATGAGTTCGCTCGTCAGTGCCCGCGGGGCGGCCTCCACCGCGGCGCCCCAGCGTTCGAGAAAGCCGCCGAGGTCGCTGGCGTCCATCACGAACTGCGCCCATCCGACCTGGGGACCGACCGGATCGACCTGGAACTCGAAGGCGGTCACGATCCCGAAGTTCGCGCCCGCGCCGCGGATCGCCCAGAAGAGGTCGGGATGCTCGGTCGTGCTGGCGCGGACGAGTGTCCCGTCGGCGAGCACGATCTCGGCGGCCCGCATGTGATCGATGGTCAGGCCCTGTTCGCGGGCGAGAAAGCCGACACCGCCGGCCGTCGCCAGTCCGCCGACCCCGACGCCACCGTAGTCCCCGGAGGTCAACGCCCACCCGTGGGGTTCCAGCGCGGCGGCGACATCCATCCAGCGGGCGCCTGGCTCGATCCGCACCAGCCGCGCCGCCTCGTCCAGCACCTCGATCCGGTTCATCCCGGAGAGGTCGATCACGATGCCGCCATCGTTCGTGGAGCGTCCGCTGATGCCGTGGCCACCGCTGCGCACCCCGAAGGGAAGCTCGGGATGTCGCCGCGCGAAGGCCAGCGCCTCCTGCACCTCCGCCACCGAGGAGACCTTCATGACGATGCCCGGCGCACCGCCGCGCATGTAGGTGTTGCGCACCCGGGCGTAGGCGAGGTCGCCCGGCTCGACCGCCGCCGCGCGGAGGGAGGCGGGCACCTCGTCGTAGGCGATACCCTCCCGCCGCTTCGCCCGCACGCGGGCCGGGCGCAGGAGGTCCGACGAGGCGGGCAACGCCGCGCCCACCCGCTCCTGCAACGCCGGGATCACCTCCTGCGCGAAGGTGCGCATCGCGATCTCGTCGTCAGTCATGAGGTTGAAGGTGCTCACCCCCTCCTCGATCGCGAGCGGCGCGAGGTCGTCCACCCACTGCGCGGGCGGCCCCTGGAGGAACGCATCGCCGCGCTGGGGGAGGAATGTGCCGGTGACGTTCAGGATGCGCCGGATCTCGCGCGGGTCGCGACCGGCCTCCCGCGCCGCCGCGTCGACGATCGCATTGCCGCGCCGAAGCTCACCCCGCCGGTCGCCTTCCGGCAGGAATCCGTATGTGACCGACCAGCCATCCGCAATAAGCCCGATCAAGCAGAACATTCCCGGCATGCTCGCACCAAACCAGATGTGGATTTCTTTACTTGGAATCGGACCGCTCGCG
>JBQCJS010000026.1:0-5131 GCA_051952485.1 Thermomicrobiales bacterium
CGGGGAATACGATGCCCTGCCCGGCCTCTCCCAGGAGCAGGTCGATGTCCAGAAGCCGATCGTGCAGGACGGGCCGGGTCACGGCTGCGGGCACAACCTGCTCGGCACCGCCGCCCTCGCCGCCGCCAGCGTCGTCAAGGCCTGGCTGATCGCCACCGACACCCCGGCGACCGTCCGCTACTACGGCTGCCCGGCAGAGGAGACCTGCGAGGGCAAGGTCTACATGGCCCGCGCCGGGGTCTTCGACGACCTCGATGCCGCGATCACCTGGCACCCCGGCTCCGTCAACTCGGTGTGGGCCGGCAGCAGCCTGGCCGTGAACAACATCAAGTACCGCTTCCGGGGCCGGACGGCGCACGCCGCCGCCAATCCGGAGACGGGCCGTTCGGCGCTCGATGCGGTCGAGCTGATGAACATCGGCGTGAACTACCTGCGCGAGCACATGCCGGATGCCGCCCGCATCCACTACGTGATCACGAACGGCGGCGGCGCCCCGAACGTGGTGCCGGACGATTGCGAGGTCTGGTACTTCATCCGCTCGCCAGAGCGCTCCCAGGTCGATGAGCTGACCGAGCGCGTGCGCAAGATCTCCCAGGGCGCGGCCCTGATGACCGGCACCACGGTGGAGGAGAACTTCCTCTCCGGCGCCTACAACATGCTCACGAACATGGTGATGAGCGAGCACATGATCGCCGTGCTGGAGGAGCTTGGGCCGCTGGAATTCACCGACGAGGAGAAGAGCTACGCCCTCACGATCTCCCAGGCGTTCCCGGAGTCGCTGCGCAAGGGCATCCTCGCCTCGGAGCACCTGCCGGAGTCGATCGTGGATGAGGGCCTGAACGGCGAGGTGTGGCCGATCCGCGATGCCGGCATGGTCCTGCCCGGCTCGACGGACGTCTCCGATGTCTCGTGGATCGCGCCCTGCTCGCAGATCACCACGGCCTGCTTCCCGCTCGCGGTGCCGGGGCACAGCTGGGCGATCACGTCCACCTCCGGCGTCAGCATCGGGCACAAGGGGATGCTCCACGCCGCCAAGGCAATGGCGATCGTCGGCGCGGACTTCATCACCGATCCGGACCTGCTGGCGAAGGCGAAGGCCGAGTTCGCGGAATCGACCAAGGGCCGCCCGTACGTCTGCCCGATCCCGGCCGACGTGCAACCGCGCAAGGTCTAGCCGAGGAAAGAGGCGAGAGAAAAGAGGAAAGAGACTGGCGACGATCGACTCCGCTTCGACCGGTCCAACGGGACGGTTGCTCGGTGTCAGCCGTGATGCCAGACGCTTCCCGTTCCTCTTTTCTCTCGCCTCTTTCCTCTTTCCTCTCGTCTCGTTGCTCCGCAGAAGGATTGATCACGCATGGCATCCGTAACCCCGGAAGTTCCCGTCGAGAACGTCGTCGAATGGGTCGAGGAACGCGCCGGCCGCTTCATCGGCATCGCCAACCAAATCTGGGAATCCCCGGAGACGGCCCTGACCGAGAAGAAGGCCTGCAAGCTCCAGGCGGACGACCTCGCCGCCGACGGCTTCACGATCACGATGGGCATCGCCGACCTTCCCACCGCCTTCGTCGCCGAGTACACGCAGGGAGAAGGAGGTCCCATTTTCGGCTTCATGGGCGAATACGACGCCCTCCCCGGCCTCTCGCAGGACCGCGCCTCGACGCAATCGCCCCTCGTCTCGAACGGTCCAGGACATGGCTGCGGACACAACCTGCTGGGTACGGCCTCGCTCGCCGCGGCGGCGGTCGTGAAGGCGTGGCTCCAGGCGACGAACACGCCGGGCACGGTCCGGTATTACGGCTGCCCGGCGGAGGAGACGGTCGAGGGCAAGAACTTCATGGCCCGCGCCGGCTGTTTCGCGGACCTCGACTTCGCGATCAGCTGGCACCCGGGACAGATCAACTCCCCGTCCGGCGGGACCAGCCTTGCCTCCGACAACGTGAAGTTCCGGTTCAAGGGCCGCACGGCCCACGCGGCGGCAAACCCCGAGACGGGACGATCAGCACTGGACGCCGTCGAACTGATGAACATCGGCGTCAACTTCCTGCGCGAGCACACGATCGACCAGGCCCGGCTGCATTATGTCATCACCAACGGCGGCGGGGCGCCGAACGTCGTGCCGGACGAGGCCGAGGTCTGGTACTTCATCCGCTCCCCGGAGCGCTACCAGGTGAACGAGCTGACCGACCGCGTGCGCAAGATCGCGGAAGGTGCCGCGATGATGACGGAGACGACCGTCACCGAGGAGTTCATCTCCGGTATCTACAACCTGCTGCCGAACAAGGTGCTGGTGGACCGCATGGAGCAGCACCTCCAGGCGCTGGGGCCGATCGACTTCACGGACGAGGAGATCGCCTTCGCGCAGGAGATCGCCTCCGCCTACCCGCGCGAGTTGCGGGAGGGCGTGCTGAAGGCGGAGCACCTGCCGCTCGACCTGATCGACGCGGGCGTGACCGGCGAGATCTACCCGACGCTCGATTTCGGCGTCCTGATGATGGGCGGCACCGATGTCGCCGACATCTCGTGGAACACCCCGACCGTGCAGCTGGGAACGGCCTGCTTCGTGCTCGGCACGCCCGGGCACAGCTGGGCGAACACCGCCACGGCTGGCATGTCGATCGGGCACAAGGGCATGCTGCTGGCCGCGAAGGCGATGGCCCTCGCGGCGGCGGACCTGCTGCTGAATCCAGACGTGCTGGAGGCGGCGAAGGCGGAGTTCGCGGAATCCACGAAAGGCCGCCCGTACGTCAGCCCGATTCCGGAGCATGTCGTGCCGCGCACGGTCGCCTGACCTGGCGCACCACGATCCGATGCGAGCGCCTCACTGCCGGACATCCGGCGGTGGGGCGTCGCCGTATATTCGTATGGGATACTTGATTGAGCGTCAGTCACGCACCGATGCCACCCGCCGTGGCGGTCTGGTCGGTGCTGTCCCGGGTCCTGATCTGCCACCTTCTCGTTGACAGGAGCCTATCAGCATGAACCCACGCCATTTCGACGCCATCACCCGTGCCTTCGCCGACCGCCGCCTCTCACGCCGTTCCGCCGTCGCGGGAACGATCACCGCCGGAGCCGGGCTCGCCACCAGCGCCATGCGCTCCAGCGCCCAGGAAGCATCCCCGGTCGCCTCACCGGCGGCGTCCCCGCAACCTGGTGGCGCCGGCACCACGGAGACCTCCTCCTTCCTCTTCGTCCAGTCGTTCGCGGGAGGCACCCTCGCCCCGAAGGCGGAGACGACCGACGCCACGCCGGTTGCCGGCAGCGGGCCGGTCTACACCCTCACCCTCAGCGAAGGGCTGGGAGACACGCTCTTCTTCTCGGACCGCCCGCAGCGCATCGTCGGGGTCGTGCCGACGCCAACGTTCCTCGCCAGTCTCGGGTTCTCGCCGGACAACCCACCGAACGCCGCCCTGATCGGCGACCTCGGCGATGGCAACGAGGACATCCTCGCGCTGGAACTCTTCTCGCCATCCTATGACGAGGCAACCCGCACCGCGACCTACGACGCGCGTATGCTCCAGGCCTACGAAGAGCTCGACATGACCTTCGCGGCAGTACCCCGATCCGCCACGGACCAGCCGACGGCTGCCTACACCTCGGCGCACCTCTTCATCGACGATTGTCCGAACACGACGGCCGCCTGCCTCGCCCCGGGCGGGGAATGCGCCTCCACGGGGACGACGATCTCGGTGGGCCAATGCTGGGACTGGCAGCAATTCCGGTGCAATCCCTGCGAGGATGTTCCGACCCTGAGCGCCCAGTGCAACGACACATACACCGAATGCCGCGGCGAATGCACCGCCGAAATCGGCTACACCTGCAACTGATCTCGCCTCCGGTCTGTGCCTGGGTACTCCGTCTCGCCTAACCTGGCATTGCGCTGAGATCTCGGCGAACCACCGGCCGCAGCAGCCACAACCACAACTACTGCGACGAATTGCCCTACGAAGTGGTTCGACCGAACCGTCTGGCAACCCGGCCGAATCACGTTGTGGAGTGGACGGCCCGTCGCGCTGTGGCCTTCATGGCGGCCCGACCAGGCAGAAACAGGCCAAGTTAGGCGAGTCGGTCCACCGAGTGGACTGTCCAGACTAACCTGGCATTGCGCTGAAATCTCGGCGAACCACGAGGGTTCGCCCTACGAACGACCGAATCGCTTGGCAGTCCGGTCGTTTGTGGGGGCCGCCTTCTTGGCGGCCCGACCAGGCATGCACAGGACAAGTTAGCCCAGACAATCCACTGAGGGACCGACGCCCGTCGTCCTCCCCCCGAGCCGGCGCTCACGCCGCTTGCCCTTTCCCACTGCTCCCGTCTCGATCCTCACGCCTCAGTTCGGGTACATGATGATCGCCATCGTCGCCGAGAAGCCGACGATGATGCCGATGGTGAACGAGAGGATCTTCCAGGCCGTCGCGGCGCGCCAGGCCGGCCCGCCGACGATGATCACCGTGTCCTCGCTCAGTGGAGATCCGCCGCGCCCGTTCTCCATCAGGTCGAAGGTCCGCCCCGTCGCCGGGTCGACCTGCCACCAGCCGACTTCCCTGCCATCCCCCTGCGTCACCGCCCGTTCCGGCACGATGACGACGTACCCGGCGGCGAGGGCTTCACCGATCCGCGCCTTCGCGACATCGGAGACGTCCAGCGTTGACACGTCCGCCGAGCCGGGCAGGATCGTCCGGATCGGCACGCCCTCCTTCGTGGCCCCGGCGAAGACCTGCGCCACGCTCCCGGCCGGGGGCGGCGCATCCGGCGTGAGGTCCGCGGCCGCATCGGCGCCGAACCGCTCCGCGACGTGCGCCAGCACCCCGGCAAGCACCTGCGGATGGACCGATCCGGTCGTCCCCACGAGCGGCACCACCGCGTAGCCCTGGGCCATGAGGTCGAGCGACGCTTCGAGCCGGATGGCGCTGGGATCGCTCGTGTCGGGCGCGAGGATCGCGGCGGTGATGTTCGGCTGGTCGTGGTACCAGCGATAGCCGTAGCTCGCCGCGATCTCCGCCTGCAAGCCGTCGCGGGCGGCGAACGAACCGTGCGCCATCACCGCCATGTCCGCCTCCACATCGGGTATCGCGTAGTCCTGGTCGAAGTAGGTTCCGGGAATCCGGCCCCCTACCACCCCGAGGAGCCACGTCGC
>JBQCJS010000027.1:0-10785 GCA_051952485.1 Thermomicrobiales bacterium
TACAACGAGACGATGACCAAGAAGCAGCTCCAGAACGTGGTGTCTGACTGCTACCGGGCGTTCCCGGACACCGCCGATACGGCGGAGGTCGTCAACAACATCAAGAAGCTGGGCTTCAAGTACTCGACCAAGGGCGGTCTCTCGATCGCGCTTGCCGATGTCACGCTCTCCGTGAAGAAGGGCGAGGTCATCGCGGCGGCGGACGAGAAGGCGGCGCGGGTGGAGCGGCAGTTCCGCCGCGGTCTTGCGACCGAGGACGAGCGGTTGAGCGAGATCGAGCGGATCTGGAACGAGGCGCGCGACGAAGTCCGCGACGACGTGGAAGTCCAGCTGCGCGGCCAGAACTCGGTCTACATGATGTCCCACTCGGGAGCGAAGGGGAACATCAACCAGATCTCCCAGATGGCCGGCATGCGCGGCCTGGTGCTCGACCCGCAAGGGAAGATCATCGACGTGCCGATCAAGTCGAACTTCCGCGAGCGCCTCACCGTCCTCGAGTACTTCATGTCGACGCACGGGACCCGGAAGGGCCTGGCGGATACGGCGCTGCGCACGGCGGACTCCGGCTACCTCACCCGACGCCTCGTGGACGTGGCGCAGGACGTGATCATCACGATCGAGGACTGCGGCACCGAGCAGGGCATCTGGATGGAGCGGATCGACGCCAACGGCGAGCCGGTGGATGAGTTCCGCTCCCGGGTGACGGGCCGC
Source organism: Thermomicrobiales bacterium (assembly GCA_051952485.1). Classification (GTDB taxonomy): domain Bacteria; phylum Chloroflexota; class Chloroflexia; order Thermomicrobiales; family UBA6265; genus JASGDN01. The sequence goes on from JBQCJS010000027.1 coordinate 712, forward strand.
GTGCTGGCGGAGGATGTCGTGGACCCGGCCACCGGCGAGATCATCCTCGCGCGGGGCCAGGAAGTCGGCGACTTCGTGAAGCTGGAGGACGGCACCGCGATCGACTACGTGCAGGCGATCATCGATGCCGGCGTCGAGAAGGTGAAGGTCCGGACGGTCATGAGCTGCGAGGCGACGCATGGCGTCTGCCAGGCGTGCTATGGCCGGAACATGGCCAGCGGCCAGCTCGTGAAGCTGGGCGAGGCGGTGGGGATCATCGCTGCCCAGTCGATCGGCGAGCCGGGCACGCAGCTGACGATGCGCACCTTCCACTCCGGTGGTGTGGCCCGTGCCGACATCACCAGCGGTCTCCCGCGCGTCGAGGAGCTGTTCGAAGGACGGCAGCCGAAGGCGGCGGCGCTGCTGGCGCACAAGCCGGGCAAGGTCTCCATCGAGCAGACGGACAACGGCCGCCTGCTGGTGATCACGTCGGTCGAACACGAGTCGTGGCGGCACCTGCTGTCCGACGGGTGGGAGACGGTGATTCCGGAAGGGGTCCAGGTCGTCAAGGACAAGACCGTGATCGCCACCGGACCGGACGGCGAGAAGCTGCAGTCCGGGATCGACGGCACGGTGCTGTTCGACGGACGCACGATCTACGTCCGGAACGAGCGCGAGGAGCGCGAGGAGCACCAGATCAACGTGGGCGACCAGTTGCTGGTCGAGGACGGGGATACGGTGACGCCGGGTACCCAGCTGACGATGGGGCCGCTCGATCCGCATCAGGTCCTGCACACGCTCGGCCCCGACGCGGCGCAGCGCTACATCATCGACGAGGTGCAGAAGGTGTACCGCTCGCAGGGCGTGAACACCAACGACAAGCACATCGAGGTGATCTGCCGCCAGATGCTGCGGAAGGTCTCGGTGCAGTACCCGGGCGACACCGACCTGCTGGAAGGCGATACGGTCGATCGCTTCGACTTCAATGCGAAGAACGAGGGCGTGCTCTCCCAGGGTGGCGAGCCGGCGACGGCGATGCCGCTGCTGCTCGGGATCACGAAGGCCTCGCTGGAGACGGATTCGTTCCTCTCCGCGGCCTCCTTCCAGGAGACGACCCGCGTGCTGACCGAGGCCGCGATCAACGGCAAGGTCGATCACCTGCGGGCGCTGAAGGAGAACGTGATCATCGGCAAGCTGATCCCGGCAGGCACGGGCTTCGGCGCGGAGGAGCGGCGGAAGGCGGAGCTGGACGCTGCGCAGGAGGCCAACCTGGAGGCGCTGAGCGCGGGCCGCGACGCGGTCGAGCCGGCGGAGGACGAGGACTACGCCGAACTGATGCAGTCGGGCGACCTGCCGCCGGTGGCGGTGATGGAGCGCGGCGAGGAGGACGGCTTCTCGACCCTGGCGCCGGAGGATATCGACGCCGTGAACACGGCGGACCTCAGCTCCGAGGAGTAGGCTTTCGGCGCAACCGGGCGAACGAGGCGAGACCCCGATGGCTGCTGCCATCGGGGTCTCGCCATGTCCACGCATCGGAAACGGGAGGTTCAGGAATCACGCTGCACGCACGACCATCTTTATCCTGGGGCCTCTGACGTCGTCCACTGTGCAACCCGATCTGGTGGTGGCTGGGCGATCATGTCCCGTACGGGCGAGGACCGTGCATCCGTGGTTACCGTTTCGGATACAGCCGTCGTCAGCGACCTACGGTGCTACGGAGTTCCCGATGACGTGTCGCGCTATTCGGCGGATTCAACGACGGGCGACTCGTCGGCGAGGGGTTCGTCAGCGGGGGCGACAGCGACCGACTCGACCCAGAGCGCCGTCAGGTAGTCGAGGTTCGCCTGCAGGCGCTCGTCCAGCGGGCGCTCCAGGCTGAAGTCCTCCACCGAGATCCAGTCATCGTAGCCGACGTGCTCCAGCGCCGCGAAGAGGTCGCGCAGGTCCGCGCTGCCCTTGGCGATCGGCGCCCAGTCGGCTTTCCAGGTCACGGTGCCGTCCGGCAACGCCTTCACCGGGAACCAGCGGGCATTCTTGACGTGGACGTGGGCGAGATACGGCCCGAGGGTCTCGAACCCCATGCGGTAGGCCTCGAAGCCCTCGAAGACCATGTTGCCGGCATCGTGGATGGCGCCGACGTGCGCCGGGTCGAGCCCGTCCAGGAAGAGGCGGGTCGCACTGGCGGACGGCGTGATCGAGCGATGGTGCATCTCGATCATCGCCTTCACGTTGTGTTTCGCGGCCAGCTCGGCAACCCGCTTGTACTGCTCGCGGGCGGTGTCGAAGAGCGGCCTGTAGGCCAGCGAGTTGTCGTAGCCCGGGACGCCGACCCGGATCTTCGGCACGCCCATCGCGGCGGCGCCCTTCATCAGGATCTCCACCGTCTCCGGGTCGTCGCACTTGACATAGGTGCCGAGGGCGGGGACATCGAGACCGGCGGCGTCCGTGATCGCCTTGTAGTCGGCCGCCTTCGTGTCGAAGTCCTTCACCGGGAGCGAGGCCCTGTTGCCCTCCCAGAAGCTGGGCGACTTCACCTCCGGGTTCTCGTCGATGACGCGCCACTCGACACCGTCGTAGCCGAACTCCTTCAGCTTCTCGACGAGTTCCGTGGGAGTGTAGGCGGGGGTGGAAACGGAGAACACGGCGAATTTCACGGGACCCTCCTTTCGCGCCTAGACGAGATCGACCCGGCGGCCGGTGCGGGCGGATTCGTAGATGGCCAGGATGATGTCGACGGCCTTGCGCGCCTCGGAGCCGGGGAACGGTGGGGTGTCGCCGCGCTCCAGGGCGTTGAAGATGGCCTGCTGTTGGCGGCGGTGGGCGCCCCCGAACCCCTCGTCGGCGGACCACCCCTGCACGAGCTCACGGTCCTGGTCGGTCAGCAGGTCATCGGAGAGCGCGACCTCGCTCTCCCACGTGACGAGGGTGTTGCCATCGAAGACGGCCTTGCCCTTGTCGCCGACGATCTCGATATGCACCGGACGGTCCTTGTCGGTGCTGGTGGTGACCCCGATCGTGCCGAGCGCGCCGCCCCGGAAGGCGAGCGCGGCGGCGGCGACGTCCTCCGTCTCGATCTCATGGGTCAGCGTGGCCGCCATGCCCTGAACCGCCGTGACGCCGCCCATGAGGAACTGGAGGAGATCGACGGTGTGGATGGACTGGTTCATCAGCGCGCCGCCGCCATCGAGCGCCCAGGTCCCGCGCCAGCCGCCGTTCGCGTCGTAATACTCCTGCGTTCGGTGCCAGTGGACGTAGCCCTGCCCGAGGATCAGCTTGCCGAGGGCACCGGCTTCGATGGCCCGGCGGACGCGGAAGATGTCCGGCGAGAGACGGTTCTGGAAGATCACGGCGAGGTGGACACCCGCCTGCATTGCCGCGTCGATCATGCGGGTGGCACCGTCACCGGTGATGGCCATCGGCTTCTCGGTGATCACATGCTTGCCGCGCTGGGCTGCCAGGATCGCCTGGTCCGGGTGCATGCCCGATGGCGTGCCGAGGATGACGACCTCCACATCGTCGCGATCGAGCAGGTCAAGGTAGGAGGCGGTCCAGTCGATGCCATACTTGGCCGCCAGCTCCTTGCCTGCGGCCTCGCGCGGTTCGGCGACCACGAGCAGTTTCGCATTCGAGACCCCGGCCAGGGCCTCCGCATGGACGCCACCGATGACGCCGGCGCCAACCAGTCCCACTCCGATTTGCCTGGACACATCTCGCTCCTTGCTGGACCCCGGATGCCGGACACGCCCTGTGGTATCCGGATGTTGCCTTGCACCGGCGATCCTATATCGCTTGCGGGTATCGGGCAACCGCAGGGGGAGGACAGGCGTCGTACCATGGGCGATATCGATAGTGGTGATCCAGACGGAAGGCGATGCGGCGTGTATTTCACGGACTGGTTCAAGAAGGACGTGATGCTGCGCTGGCACGACGGGATGTGGCCGCTGGCGGTGGCGCAGGAGCTCTTCAGCAGTCACGAGGTGGATAGCGGCAGCCTTCTCCTGCTGCGGTCGCTGGATGTGGACGCCCTGCCGGAACGGGGACGCTGCCTCGACTACGGATGCGGCTATGGCGTGCTGGGGCTGGCGATCGGGGCGGTGCGGCCGACGTGGGAGATTGTCCTGGTCGACCGGGATGCGCTGGCGGTGGCCTTCAGCGAGCACAACGCGCGGACATTGGGGATCGCGGCGAGGGGGAGCGTTGCCCTCGATCCGCTGGATGCCGGGGCCGGACAGCCCGGGTACGACCTGCTGCTGTGGAATGTGCCGGGGAAGGCCGGAGCATCCGTCCTCGCGCGGCTGACGGGCGCGGCGCTGGACGTGCTCGCGCCGCAGGGTGTGCTTGCGTTGGTGATCGTGCATCCGCTGGCCGAGACGGTGCGTTCCGCGATCGCGGGTCGGGAGGACATCGCGATCGTCCACGAGAGCGCCGGCAGCGAGCACACCGTGATTCACGCGCGGCGGATTGACGGGAAACCGGCGGGGTCGGCGGATGGCTTCGCTGCGGGTGTCTTCGACCGGGAGCCGATCGAGGTGGTCTACGGCGACATCGACTATGGGCTGGTGCCGGTGATCGGCCTCCCGCAGTACGACGGACCGGACCAGGCATCCCTGATGGTGATGGACGCGCTCCTGTCGCATCGGGGGGTGGGCGACGGACCGCTCCGGGGGGTGGTCTATCGGCCGGGGGTCGGTCATTTGCCGATGGCGATCCGCGCGCGTTGGCCGGGTGCCGACCTGACCCTGCTTGACCGGGACGCGCTGGCGGTGCGGGCGTCGGGCAGGGCGCTCGGGGAGGGGGCGCCGCTGCAAGCCGTCGCGGCTGCCGATTTCGACGGGGTCGAGGTGGACGAGCCGGCGGAGCTGGCGATCGCGATGATTCCGGACCAGATGCGGCCGCCGGTGATGACGCGGCTGCTGGGCGATCTGGTGGCCTGGATCGCGCCGGGAGGCCGGATGCTCGTGGGCGGGGATTCGACCGAGGTGAGCCGGTTCGTGGCGCTGGCGAAGAAGCGGCAGGATGTCCGGGTGCGCGACCAGCGGAAGCGGCGCGGCGTGAGCGTCGGGGTGATCGAGCGTCGGGACGGGTGAGCGGGGCGTCGCTGTCGCGTGAACGCGCGGGGAGCCAGGACCGGTCCGACATGTGGGCATTCAAGATTGGCAGCGAAAGCCGATGATGGCGGGAAGGTCCGAACGATGGCTGGATACACGATGCTGGCGCCCGGGACGGACGAGCTGGACGGCATCGGCGCGGCACTCCTGCGTTGGGGGGCGAGCGATCTGCTCGGGACCGGATTGCAGGCCGGGGATTTCGGCTGGCTCCAGCGCAACGGTCCGGACTGGATGACGGAGAACCTGCTCGTCTGTGCCGCACCGGACGGGGAGATCGCCGCAGCTGGGTTGCGAGAGGGTACGAACGGGCTGTGGCTCCAGGTCGACCGGGCCCGCCTCCTCGACCGGGACCTGGCGCGTGCGATCGTGGACGGCGCGCAGGCGGCCGGTGTGCGGGAGGTCTCCGGGCCGGGGGCGCCCTCGGCACTGCGGGAGGAACTCGCGGTGCGCGGGGCGACGATCGATCCCGATCCGTGGCCCCATCTCTGGCGGCCACTCACCGATGCGGACCTCATCGACGTGGAGGCGGTGTCCAGCACGAGGACGGAGCACCTGATCGGCGAACGGATCGCCGTGCAGCGGTCGGCGTTCGAGCACTCGACCTTCACGCGCGAGCGGTGGGAGATGATGGCCAGCGGTCCGCACTTCCGGCCCGAGCTCGACCTGGTCGCGTTGGACGACGCGGGCGCGGGCGTCTCGGCGCTGACGGCGTGGTTTCCCGCGGGCGCGGGGTGCGGGGTGATCGAGCCGATGGGGACGCATCGCGATCACTGGCGGCAGGGGCACTGGTCGCGGGTGTTGCGGGCGGCGTTCGCGGCGTTGCGGCGCCTCGGTGCGGAAGGGGTCCGCGTCGGGGTCGAGCGATCGAACGCGGCCGCGATCGCGGCGTATACGAGCGTCGGGTTCCGGGTGGTGGGGTACGACACGACGTTGATCCTGCCTTGACCGGACCGGGCCTGCTCGCGTACAATCACCTCTTGTGGCCTCCCTTGGAGGCTGCGCGTGCGGTTGTGGCCTCAGACCGTTACCCACAATTCGAGGCCAACAGGATCAACCGTCATGAGGCGGGAGGCGCCGCAGCTGCGCGATCCGGGAAGTGCCGGATCGGTCCGTCGTCAGTGCTGGGCGATGGCGCAGAGCACGGTATGTCAGCCACCCGACCGATGAGGAGCTTTTCGTGCCGACGATCAATCAGTTGGTTCGCAAGGGCCGCAAGGACGTCAAGAAGAAGACCAAGGCGCCTGCGCTTCGCTTCACGAACAGCGCGGCTGGCCGGTATTCCGGTCGGCTTCGCAGCGGCACGTATTCGCCGCAGAAGCGTGGTGTGTGCACCCAGGTCAAGACCATGACGCCGAAGAAGCCCAACTCGGCACTGCGCAAGATCGCCCGCGTTCGCCTGACCAACGGTATCGAGGTCACGGCGTACATCCCGGGTGAAGGGCACAATCTGCAGGAGCACTCGATGGTGCTGATTCGCGGTGGCCGGGTGAAGGATCTCCCGGGCGTCCGCTATCACATCGTTCGTGGCGCTCTCGATGCCCGCGGTGTTGAAAACCGCAAGCAGGCGCGGTCGAAGTATGGAACCAAGGCGCCCAAGAAGTAGCGTGAGGCTGCTTCTTCCCGGTGCTCCCGCCCACGGGCGGAACTGAGAGGCCAGGATGCGGAAAGCGGCACGACGCCCGGCGGGCGCCGCCGCTTTTTCGTGTGTCTTGTGCTCTTGGGTTCTTGCAGGGTCTTGCGAACGAGAAATGTGTTTCGGGGCGTGTTCGCACGCGATGTCTTCGGTGGATGGGTCCATGTGCCGAGGAGCAGCATGGGTCGGTGAGTTCGGCTCACCGACCTGATGATGGAATTGGTGTCCGCGAGAGGGATTCGCAGGGGGTATCGGGCGCAGGGTGCGTTCCGGCTCACCGGATCCGAGAAGTGGGCCAACGGAGGCTTTCGTACCAATGCCAAGACGAGCAAAGATCGAACGGCGAGTCCCGGCACCGGATGCTGTGTACAACAGCGAGCTGGTGACCCGCTTCATCAACAAGATCATGCAGCGGGGCAAGAAGGGCCTCGCCGAGCGGATCCTGTACGACGCACTGAACACGATCCAGGAGCGCACCGGGCGCAACCCGCTGGAAGTCTTCGAGCAGGCGATCGCCAACGCGACGCCGGTGCTCGAGGTGAAGCCGCGGCGCGTCGGTGGCGCCACCTACCAGGTGCCGGTCCAGATCGAGGCGCAGCGTCGCCTCTCGCTGGCGATCCGGTGGCTGCTGGCTTCGGCCAAGTCTCGCCCTGGCAAGACCATGTCCGAGAAGCTGGCCAACGAGCTGCTCGATGCCTTCAACGGTACGGGCGCGACGATCAAGCGACGCGAGGACACGCACCGAATGGCGGAAGCCAACCGGGCCTTCTCGCACTTCCGGGTCTAGGCTGCCCTGGCAGCCCGGTCCCGACCTGACACGCCGAGCCGGGCATCTGCCCTGGAAGCAGCGGATTCCGGTCCAACGCGGGGAAACACGAACTCCATGAGTGCTGGTACTGCGACCCAACCCAACCTGTCCGATCCCGCGGTCGCCCTGCGCCGAACGCGGAACATCGGCATCATCGCGCACATCGACGCCGGCAAGACGACGACGTCGGAGCGCATCCTGTTCTACACGGGGCGCGTCCACAAGACGGGTGAGGTGCACGAAGGCGCCGCGACCATGGACTGGATGGTCCAGGAGCGCGAGCGCGGCATCACCATCACGTCGGCGGCGACGACCGTGTTCTGGAACGATCACCGCATCAACCTGATCGACACGCCGGGCCACGTCGACTTCACCGTCGAGGTGGAGCGCAACCTGCGCGTGCTGGACGGTGGCGTGGTGGTGTTCGATGGCGTGGCCGGTGTCGAGCCGCAGTCGGAGACGGTCTGGCGCCAGGCCGACAAGTACTCGGTTCCCCGCATCTGCTTCGTCAACAAGCTGGACCGCACGGGCGCGTCCTTCACGCGGACGCTCGACATGATCGTCGACCGCCTGAAGGCGAAGCCGGCGCCGGTGCAGCTGCCGATCGGCCTGGAAGCGAACTTCCGGGGCGTGATCGATCTCATCAACTGGGAAGCCATCATCTATACCAACGATGAGGGCACCAACATCCAGCACACCGAGATCCCGGCGGAGTACCTTGAGGAGGCCCAGGCCGCGCGCCTGTCCCTGATCGAGACGATCGCCGAGACCGACGAGGAGATGACCCTCCGCTATCTCGAAGGTGACGAGTTCACCGCCGAGGAGCTGAAGACCGCCCTGCGCGCCGCGACCATTCGCAGCGAGCTGGTGCCGATCCTCACCGGGTCCGCCCTGAAGAACAAGGGCGTGCAGCCGATGCTGGACGCCATCGTCGATTACCTGCCGTCGCCGCTCGACGTTCCGGCCGTGGTCGGGATCAACCCGAACACCGAGCAGGAAGAGACGCGCGAGGCGGATCCGAAGGCGCCGCTGTCGGCCCTGGCCTTCAAGATCGCCACCGATCCGCACGTCGGCAAGCTCACCTATATCCGCGTCTACTCCGGCACGATGACCTCTGGCTCCTACGTGCAGAACACGTCCAAGGGCCAGCGCGAGCGCATCGGCCGCCTGCTGCAGATGCACGCGAATCACCGCGAAGAGATCCCCGACGTTTCCGCCGGGAACATCTGCGCCGTGATCGGCCTGAAGAACACCTTCACGGGTGACACGCTGTCCGATCCCGCCAATCCGGTCGTGCTGGAGTCCATCACCTTCCCGGAGCCGGTGATCTCCGTCTCGGTCGAACCGAAGACGCGCGCCGACCAGGACAAGATGGGCAACGCCCTCGCCCGCCTGGCGGAAGAGGACCCGACCTTCCGCGTCCGCACGGACGAGGAGAGCGGCCAGACCGTCATCGACGGCATGGGCGAGCTTCACCTGGCCATCATCGTGGACCGCATGATGCGGGAGTTCCGCGTCGAGGCGAACATCGGTCGTCCGCAGGTGGCGTATCGCGAGACCATCACGGTCCCGGTTCGCGCCGAAGGTCGCCACGTCCGCCAGTCCGGTGGTAAGGGCCAGTACGGTCACGTCATCGTCGAGTTCACGCCGCAGGAACGCGGCGCGGGCTACGAGTTCGAGGACAAGACCGTCGGTGGTACGGTGCCGCGCGAATACGTGCAGCCGACGAACCGGGGTATCCAGGACTCGCTGCCGACCGGCGGCCCGGCCGGAGTCCCCATCGTCGACATCAAGGCGACCCTGCTCGTCGGTTCCTACCACGAGGTCGACTCCTCCGAAATGGCCTTCCAGATCGCCGGTTCGCTGGCGCTGAAGGAAGCGTTGCGGAAGGGCCGCCCGTCGGTGCTGGAACCGATCATGAAGGTCGAGGTCACCACCCCGGACGAGTTCATGGGTGACGTGATCGGCGACCTGAACTCCCGCCGTGGCCAGATCGAGGGCATGGAGGAGCGCGCTGGAGCCCAGGTTGTCCGGGCGAAGGTGCCGCTGTCCAACATGTTCGGGTATGTCACCGACCTCCGGTCGATGACGCAGGGCCGCGCGGTCTCCTCGATGGAGTTCGACCACTACGCGCCGCTGCCGGAAACCCTGGCAGCCGAGTTCGTGGCGAAGAACCAGCGCGATTAGGATCCGGTGATTCCGGGCGGTGCGTACCGTCCGGAGGAGCCGCCCGGCGCAGGGCGGCATGAGACAGGCAAGGCCGGCACGATCCGGCAGCCAAGGAGCAAGACTGGTGGCGAAGAAGGTATTTGCGCGGACGAAGCCGCACGTGAACATCGGGACGATCGGGCACGTGGACCATGGGAAGACGACGCTGACGGCGGCGATCTCAAAGACGCTGTCGCTGCAGGGGGGCGCGCAGTTCCGGGACTTCGCGAGCATCGACAACGCGCCGGAAGAGCGGGCGCGGGGGATCACGATCGCGACGAGCCACGTGGAGTACGAGACGGCGAACCGGCACTACGCGCACGTGGACTGCCCGGGGC